>NZ_JBFUIX010000142.1:0-9143 GCF_056401635.1 Paenibacillus sp. P4_E11
GCGCTGCGCGCTCGGCGGCAGCCGCGGAGCCGCCCGCCACGCGGCCCGGCGCCGCGCCGGAGTGGATCGCCCGCCTGCTGAAGGCGGTCGGCGTAGAGCACGAGCATACGCTCGTGAAGAACTTAACCCGCGATGCAGCAGACATCCTTCCAGCCGCCGCACAGCTGGATGATTCGCAACTTGCTGATCAGGCAGCCTCCAAGCCATTCACGGACACGTTGAAGAGTGTCCTGCTTCAGTTGGCCGACACGGATGGGGTGCCTCCTGCCTTGAAAGAACAAGTGCAGCAAGCGCTGCAAAATGTGACCGGACAGCAGTTGCTGCTCAGTCCGGATCGGAGCGCTGTGTTTTCACATATCACTTTGTTTGTCCCCTTCAACAACGGGGCGGGTGAACAGACGGCCGCGATTCATGTCCAGTCGCGCAAAGGCAAGAAGGGTCAGATTGATGCGCAGAATTGCAGGTTATTATTTGATTTGCGCATGAAATCACTTGGCGATACGCTGGTTGATGTGCAGGTGTATGACCGCAAAGTCCAATTGCAAGTTCATAATGACCATCCGTTCGTCAGCGAATTAATCGATGCTTATCGGGAAGAGATCGAGGCAGGACTTGCGCAATCCGGTTATTCGTTAGTCACACTTCGCAGCGCACCGTTCCCGGAGTCGCAGACAGGGACAGGAACCCTGGAGGATGAGAGCGGACAGAAGTCGAGTGCAACGTCATCTACGTCCGTCTATCAAGTGAAGCCGTATCGGGGAGTGGACATCCGCGTATGAAAGAACAGAAGCAAGCTCCGCCGAAGAAAGCGGTCGCCCTCCAATATTCCCCTGAAACGAACGCTTCCCCGGTTGTAGTGGCCAAAGGCAGGGGGACGGTAGCCGAGGAAATCATGAGGCGTGCGAAGGAACACGGGATTCCGCTTCAAGAGGACCCTTCCTTGGTAGAGGTGCTATCGAAGCTGGATCTGAATCAGGAAATTCCCCCTGAGCTGTACCAGCTCGTAGCGGAAATTTTGAGCTTCATCTATCGCTCCGATCAGAGAGCAAGAAGCTTGAGAGGCGACTCTTGACCCGCGGTCATCGACTTACCCGACAAGAGCTGGGAGCTCTGGGGGAGCAACTGGCCGCCGAATATTTGCAGCAGAACGGCTATCGAATCGCAGCGCGCAACTGGCGTTGCCGCAGCGGAGAGCTCGACATCGTCGCTGAGAACGACGAGCTTCTCGTCTTCATAGAAGTTCGGTCACGCACGAATACGGGGACGTTCGGCACCGGTCAAGAATCGATTGATATACGGAAGCAAAGAAAAGTCCGGGAAACCGCCCAGGTGTACATGTATGCGAAGAAAACGAATGAGTCAATTCCCGTACGATTCGATGTAATATGTGCTGTGTTTCATCCAGATGGTACGTTGGATAAGCTGGATTATATACGAAATGCTTTCTAGTCCGATTCCGCTGAGGGATCGGACTTACTTCATGTAGTTAAACCCACTTCTTGTCCAACACCCGATATTGAATCGCTTCCGCGATGTGCTCTTCCTGGATCGAGCTGCAATCATCCAGATCGGCCAACGTGCGAGCCATCTTCAGAATGCGGTCATGCGCACGCATGCTCAACCCGAGTGCATCGAACGACTGCATCAGTAAGTGCTCGGCATGCGCGGGAATGGAGCATACTTGGCGCAGCAGGCGGCCAGACAACTCTCCGTTGAACTGTGTGCTCGTTCCTTTGTACCGACTTTTTTGCCGTTCCAGCGCAATCTGCATGCTGGAGCGCATTTCCGCAGAAGACAAACCGGGTCGGGTATCCGATAATGTCTGCAAATCTACGCGAGGTACTTCTACGTGCATGTCAATACGGTCAAGCAATGGTCCAGATAGTCTGGATCTGTAATTTTGGATTTTGAGCGGACTGCATGTGCACGGCGTAGTGTCGGAATCGCCCCCCCAATATCCGCATGGACATGGGTTCATCGAAGCCGCGAGAATGAAATGCGCGGGAAATGTATAGACGGCCTTCGCTCTGCTGATCGTGACACGTCTGTCCTCCAGAGGCTGACGCAAGGCTTCGAGTACATACCGAGGGAATTCCGGCATTTCATCGAGGAATAACACGCCCTTGTGCGCGAGACTGATTTCTCCAGGCTTCGGAATGGAACCGGCTCCAACAAGACCACCCGATGAGATCGTGTGATGGGGGGAGCGGAAGGGACGCACGCGAATGAACCGGCTGCGGTCCGTAATAGCACCTGCTGCGCTATATACTTTGGTCACCTCCAGCGCTTCCTGATCTGTAAGTGGAGGCAGGATCGAGGATAAGCGGCGAATGAGCATCGTTTTACCAGAGCCGGGTGGTCCAACAAGCATTATATTGTGCATCCCGGAAGCTGCAACAAGTAGAGCCCGCTTGGCATGCTGCTGACCGCATACATCGGCGTAATCGTCAAGACCGACATAGGTCGATGACGACAAGCTGTTTGTTAACTCGTGTTCAGCATCGCCGTTGTTCGATGATTGTTCATCTTGAAGGTGTTGTAAAGATTGAACGTCTGCCGATTTGGTTATATCGGTTAGGTGAGATAAGCCAATAACCTCAATACCCTCGATCAAACGTGCTTCCGGGGCGTTGATCAGTGGCAGGATCACATGGGTGAGCCCACGTTTCTTGGCAGCATCGACCATGGATAGTACACCTGGAATCGGACGTAGACTGCCATCAAGGGCGAGCTCTCCGGCTATAAGGCAGTTCTCGATCCCACCCATTATGTGCTGTCCACTAGTTACGATAATGCCTACTGCTATCGCCAGATCGAACGATGCCCCTTCTTTGCGGACGTCCGCCGGAGCCAGATTGACTGTAATCCGTTCAAGCGGGAAGCGGAGCTCGCAGTTTTTGATCGCAGCCCGCACACGTTCGACGGATTCCCGGACCGCCGAGTCTGGCAAGCCAACTATGTTGATTTGTGGCAAACCGCTGCTTATATTGACCTCAACTTCAATTAGATTTCCTTCGATCCCTTGCAGACAAGCACCCATTACTTTTCCGTACATGACGAAAAAGCACCTCCATTCCATCCTGATTCGCTCATGCAGACATATGTCCGCATGGCGTTCGTAACGGAAAAAGGTGCTTCCTTTTGTTCCTCTCTTAACTCTAATTCGCGATGCACAATCAAATTCCTGCTCAGTGGAATAGTAAAAGTGGGCGGATTCGGAAATACTTGTCTTCGCAAACCTTATTTTCGGGACAATTGTTGTCCAAATGTCATCTTTAATTAAAATTTTACAATTTTACTTGAAAAAGATGAGGAAAGTGTCGAAGAAAAGTGGTACAATAGGTAAGGTTTTTTGTGCCAACCTGTCCGAGATCCCTTTCGGGTRTTTGAAGAGATGATGACACATAAGGTTTCGGGTTTTTCGACAGTAGGGCAGGTTTTCCCGCTTTTCTGTTCTTTTACATTTCAGCAACATATTTGATAGGAGGATTCGAGAATGAATATCCATGAGTATCAAGGGAAAGAAGTCCTGAGACAATATGGGGTTTCCGTTCCACAAGGCAAGGTAGCTTTTTCCGTTGAAGAAGCTGTCGAGGCGGCGAAGCAATTAGGAACAGCCGTTGTTGTCGTTAAGGCTCAAATCCATGCAGGTGGACGCGGTAAAGCAGGCGGTGTTAAAGTAGCTAAGAACCTGGACGAAGTTCGCGAATATGCGGGTCAGATTCTTGGTAAAACACTCGTTACGCATCAAACGGGTCCAGAAGGTAAAGTTGTCAAGCGTCTGCTGATTGAGCAGGGCTGCGATATTAAGAAAGAATATTACATCGGTGTCGTTGTCGATCGTGGAACTGGAAGAGTCGTCATGATGGCGTCTGAAGAAGGCGGCACGGAGATTGAAGAAGTAGCGGCACATTCACCTGAGAAAATTTTCAAAGAAGTGATCGATCCGGCTGTAGGCCTGCAAGCTTTCCAAGCGCGCAAACTCGCTTATGCGATCAAGATCCCAACAGAACTCGTTAACAAAGCGGTCAAATTCATGACGGCTCTATACCGTGCATTTGTTGAGAAAGATTGTTCCATTGCTGAGATCAACCCACTCGTTGTTACGGGTAGCGGGGATGTTATGGCACTTGACGCCAAGCTGAACTTTGATTCGAACGCATTATTCCGTCACAAGGATATTGTGGAACTGCGCGATCTGGATGAAGAAGATGCCAAAGAAATCGAAGCGTCTAAATTCGACCTTAGCTATATCGCACTGGATGGCAACATCGGCTGTATGGTTAACGGTGCTGGACTTGCTATGGCGACGATGGACATTATCAAATATTATGGCGGCGAGCCAGCCAACTTCCTCGATGTAGGCGGCGGCGCGACGACTGAGAAAGTTACGGAAGCGTTCAAGATTATTTTGTCCGACTCCAAAGTAAAAGGGATTTTCGTTAACATCTTCGGCGGTATCATGAAGTGTGATGTCATTGCGAACGGTGTTATTGAGGCAGCCAAGCAAATCGGTTTGGATCGTCCGCTTGTAGTGCGTCTGGAAGGTACGAACGTGCAATTGGGTAAGAAAATTTTGAACGAATCCGGTTTGAATATCGTAGCTGCTGACTCCATGGCTGACGGTGCACAAAAAATCGTAGCGCTCGTGAAGTAATCTGAGAGGAGATGAACTCGAATGAGTATTCTGGTTAATAAAAATACAAAAGTCATTACGCAAGGGATCACCGGTTCCGTAGGGATGTTTCATACGAAGGGCGGCCTTGACTACGGCACTCAAATGGTAGGTGGCGTTACACCTGGCAAAGGCGGAACGAAAGTAGATATTACACTTGAGAATGGCACGACAGTTCAACTGCCTGTATTCAATACGGTAGCCGAAGCTAAGGCTGCAACTGGGGCAACAGCGTCTGTTATCTACGTACCTCCGGCATTTGCAGCAGATGCGATTATGGAAGCTGTAGACGCAGATATGGATCTTGCAATCTGTATTACGGAAGGCATTCCAGTACTTGACATGGTTAGCGTGAGCAAGTATATGGAAGGCAAGAGAACTCGCCTGATCGGTCCTAACTGCCCGGGTGTCATTACACCAGATGAGTGCAAGATCGGCATTATGCCGGGTTACATTCATACTAAAGGCCATGTAGGTGTCGTATCCCGAAGCGGAACGCTTACTTATGAAGCGGTTCATCAGCTTACGACTCGCGGTATCGGTCAATCCTCTGCTGTTGGTATCGGCGGCGACCCGGTGAAAGGTTCGGAGTTCATCGACATCCTGAAATTGTTCAATGAAGATCCGGACACATACGCGGTTATCATGATCGGTGAAATCGGCGGTACAGCAGAAGAAGAAGCGGCTGAATGGGTAAAGGCGAACATGACGAAGCCGGTTGTCGGTTTCATCGGTGGTCAAACCGCACCTGAAGGCAAGCGGATGGGACATGCTGGTGCCATCATCTCTGGTGGTAAAGGTACAGCAGCTGAGAAAGTGGCCACTATGGAAGCTTGCGGTATTAAGGTCGCACCAACTCCTTCGGAGATGGGTTCCACACTCGTAAGCGTTCTTGAAGAGAAAGGCTTGATCGAGAAATGCACCACTCGTAAATAAGCTTCAATCGTGAAGGTAAGCAACCTTCCATTTCCTGCCAAGGAACTGGAAGGTTGTTTTTTTATTAAAGGAGGCTATATACTAATGGATAACCGAACCGTATTATTCGCCCTGCACGAAATGCCGGGCATTGGCTGGAAAACGATTCACAAGCTAATAACCCGGCTTCATGCACTGGACCAGTTGCCTGGCCTACAGCCGGAGCAGTTAGTTGATCTGGATATCGCGCATAGCAAAGCATCGCTCATTTTGTCATTGATGACGGATACTTTCGCAGCTGAGAAGATGGAAGCCTACCGCATACGGGGGATCGAGATCATCTCACGACTGGATGCGCAGTACCCCGAATGGCTGGGCCAGATCGCCCAACCCCCATGGATCTTATATGTGAAAGGGAATGCCTCCCTGTTGAACCGGCCTTGTATCGCGATGGTTGGCACAAGAACGCCTACTGCGTATGGGAAGAAGGTTGCCTTCCAATTGGCACAGGAGTTGGCGCATTCCGGCATGACAGTTGTAAGTGGACTCGCTCGCGGAATTGACAGTGAAGTGCATCGCGGAGCCTTAACCCGGACGGATGCTGGTAGTACAATCGGTATACTCGGTTGTGCATTGGATACCATATATCCGCCGGAGAACAAAGGTCTCTACGCTCAGATCGCTGAGAAAGGGGCTCTCGTTTCCGAATTCCCACTTGGAACGCCGGTTCATCCGGGGCTATTCCCACAACGAAACCGTATTATTGCTGGACTCAGCCTAGGGACCATTGTGATAGAAGCAGCGAACAAGAGCGGTTCTTTGATTACGGCAGATCAAGCATTAGAAGCGTCCAGGGACGTATTCGCTGTGCCGGGACCTATTACTTCGCCGAAGAGCGCAGGCACACTCTCCTTAATTAAGCAAGGAGCCAAGACGGTCACTTGTGCACAGGATGTGCTTGAAGAATACGAAACAAGGATCAACTTGAATCAATCTACATACACGAATAGTGAGAAGATCGAGGAGCTCGTCTTGACAGGCGATGAATCCGAAATGCTGCAGCATATGAGCTGGGAACCTACAACAATTGACCAACTTTTGGCATTGTCGGGATTTGCGTTTGGACAAATGCACACAGTTCTGTTATCTTTAACAATGAAAGATAACAAAAAGCCCGGAGATGCCTTGATATATAGGCAATTCGGGCTTGTTTTTTGTTCGTTCACCATTCTGACCACGTGGTCACGAAAAACAGTAGTTATCCACAGGTTTGTTAGTTAAAAATGTGTTGATCGAGAGCTGCGGCGACCTCTTTTTGCATCGACGGAATAACATGTGAATAAGTGTCTAATGTGGTTGTCACTGTCGAGTGTCCTAGACGTTCAGCAACTACCTTCGGATTAACACCCATCATGAGCAACATAGTGGCGTGTGTATGCCTCATGTCGTGGAAACGTATCTTTGGTAGTTCTGTCTTGCTAACATCGTTCTGGAAGCGCCTAGAAGCCTCCTGAGGGTAGATAGGATCATTGAACTTGTGAAAGATGTACTTCCCTGGTAACGTGGCAGCCTTGTACGCTTTCAGGGTTTCCAGCGTAGTATGCGGTAAACTGATTGTTCGCTTCGAGTGTTCGTTCTTTGGCTCCTTGGTATCGAGTCCAGATTGCATCGTATACTTTAAACTACGACTAATCTGTATATACCCCGATTCAAAATCAATGTCCGACCAGTAAAGGCCGAGCATTTCCCCGATCCGCATCCCCGATGTGAGGGCCAGTACATACAAGGCATGATTAGGACTATTCTGGGACACCTGGAGAAAGTGTTGAACTTGTTCCTTGTTCCATACTTTCATTTTAGCTGGCTTGTAAGTTGGAGGGGAAGCATGTTGCATGATGTTGTTGTGGATCACTCCCCATTTGTGTGCAGCTCGGAACGCTTTACGTAGCACTAGGGAAATGTTTCGGATCGTTCCTCTTGATACCTCACGCTTCAACAAATCGCTATAGAACTGTTCGACTCGTAGATGAGTGAGCTTGTCCATCTGGAAATGCCCCAAGTCCGGTACAATGTAGCTTGTGGCCCACTGACGCTGATTGTGATAGGTCATGGGGGATACCTGATGCTTCACATGCTCCTCGAAGAATGTATCGATAAAGTCGGCCAATTTAGGCGCGCTGACATTCTGGCCTTTTTCAATCTRCATCTCCAATTTGACAGACTCGCGTCGAGCTTCTTTCTCCGACTTAAAACCGCTAACCGTTTTCTGCTTCCGTTTGCCTGTCTTGGGATCTCTTCCGGTATCAATAGTGAAGCTCCAGGTATCGCCGCGCTGTCGGATGTAGGCCATGTTACCTCCTGATAGAAAAAGCCTATAATAGGCTGTGCATGATTTTACTTTCGAGTGGAAACATAGTGCTAAAAAGGATGTTTCTTATGTATTTACTGGATGATCGCAATCACGTGTTTGAGGTCCAAGATTCAGACATCATCTGYATCGAAGTATCGCGCCCACATATATATTATCGGACAACTAAAGGGAAGTATAGAGCGCCGCGAACAATTGTTGAGTTCATATCAATTTATGGTACTGACGGTTTTATACAAGTTGATAAAAAGAAAATGGTTAATCTCAGTCTTGCAGATAAAATTGAAAACGGATATGTCCACTATGGGGATTTGAAATATGCAATTTCACGGAGGAATATTCAAAAAGTAATAGAGAAGTTCGACCGATTAAAGTCTAATTGAGAACCGTTCGCGTAACACCAATGGTAGTGGAACAATCTGACACATCGTGGTATGATTGAGTCAGACCAATTATAGAAAATTCAGCCAATCTCGATAATAGCAAACCATTCGAAAGGATGGGACGCAAAGCCATGGCCCTCAAGCGTAAGCTAGGGTTGACAGGTTGCCGAAGATGGGCTATTTGCGCACCATTTTTACAGTATTCGTTTTCAGCAACCTAGATCAAGGGATAGGTTGTATATTTTGACGCCGTACTTGACTGTCAGTCAAGTGCTGATCAGGAAGGAGAGGATAAATCCCCAACCGGCTACCGAATTTACTTAAATTCGTACAAATCATCCATGATACATCCAAGGATATGAGCGGCGTGTTTTGCCTTTAAATAGCTAAACGTGCTGTCGAGGCTGATAATCTTGGAGATGTATCCTTCTGTAACATTTAGACGACGTGCAAATTCTGCTTGTGTCATATGTCGTTCTACAAGCAGTTCAGGTAGCCGACTCCTTCCGATCTGGAAGGGCATCGTTTCACCTATTATTTTTAGAATGGGAATTACTTACTTGCAAAATACGAACACGCATTCGTATAATATGAGAACAACATAAAATGAACGGAGCTGAAAGAATGGGAATACGTGAACAGAAACGCGCGGAATTGGAACAATTACTATTATCAATGGATCGTGATAAGTTAGACCGCGCTTTAGAAATACTTCATTCTGTCACTTCTCCTTCGCGAGCTTCTCCAACAACTCAATAGCAAGATCTAGTGTTTTTTCATCTTTTATTAATTTGATATATTC
>NZ_JBFUIX010000143.1:0-8604 GCF_056401635.1 Paenibacillus sp. P4_E11
GGCAAGTATTAAGCAAGCCGCAAAGAGCGGTATTGTCAATGGTTATGCCGATGGCACGTTTAAGCCGAACAATACGGTGACTCGCGCAGAATTCGCAGTTATGCTGATGAATGCATTGAAGCCGCAAGGTAGTGGAGCGGAGCTTACTTTCACGGATAAAGCGGAGATCGGAACATGGGCGCAGAAAGCAGTCGCGCAAGGGGTACAAGCAGGTATTATTAACGGTTATCCGAACGGCGCCTTCGGTCCGAATGCAGAAGTCACACGCGCTGAGATGGCAGTGATGATCGCGATTACCTTGGGTCAATCGGTCGAAACGAAAGCCTCAACTGGCTTCGCAGATGACAAGGACATACCGGCTTGGGCGAAAAGCAGTATTGCTTACGTGAAGCAAGCAGGGATTGTGAAYGGAAAAGGCGATAATAGGTTCGTCCCTCAAGACTCTGCAACAAGAGCTGAGGCGGTAACGGTTCTGCTGAATATGTTGGCACAGAAGAACAAGTAAAAGGACGCATTAAAGGATTACAGATAGAGCCCCATTGATTGGGGCTCTTCTGTTTGCGTTCTAGCAAATGTATACTCTCTTTAGTTTCTCGACAAACAATAAATAAATCTTACATCGCTCAAATTCCCGGAGGCTTTTGATCTGAGAACAGTTGGTGAAATTTATGGTGTAGTAGAGATAGGGCGGGTTATGTGCTCCCTTAAAGGTCGTTACTTTTAGTGCTTCCAGTAGTATTGCCCGTGTTCTAATCTATTGATATCAACTGAAAATCTTTTTGAAGCAGTATTGAGCTTTACAGGGCACCTGGTACGAAAAAAACTAAATTGACACTGAGTATCAGGCCAATGTACACTTGGATTAAAATTCCATATTCAAACTCAATGATTGGGAGTATTAAGGAATAACTATTGTTCAGAGAACTGTCGGGTCGGTGCAAGACAGTCAATAGCTTCCCCAACTCACCCATGAGTGGTAAGACTGAAGCAATAAGGTCTTAACGGCTAACCACCGTAATCGTTGCTGCTTCCGTTGCTCGTTATCGTCATGGTATCTTTCAACCTTGTTCTGACGTTCTGCCAGCATCTGATTGTAGATAAACCGAACACAGCCAAACGTCTTACGAATCATCATTTCCTGCTCGGTTGACGGATAGATCCGGAACCGATAGGCCTTATTCATGTCCTCACCCCCATGAATAGATTATACCATAAATTAAGGAACGTTTGTTCTATTTCTTGTCACTGAATCCAACAAAAAACATTCTAAAAGCACCGATTCATTCCCCGCCTACGCTCTTTCTTCGAAAGCAAGGTGGCTTAGAGGCAGGGGACTTCTCGGCTCTTTAGTTAAATATAAGAGCTCATCATCCTGCTGTCTATGTCAGCGGGGAGAAGGGCTCTTTTTTCTCATAATTTATTTGGAGGATAGGGGAAAATATAACTTATTGAAATATGAAGCGGCTAACAAATTATAATGTGTATATCTTAATAACTTCGGAATAAATGTTCCGAAATACCGGACAAAAGGGATGGGAGGTATAATTGTGTACACAATCGATTTGAACTGTGATATGGGTGAAAGCTTCGGCGCCTACAGGATGGGGGAAGACGAGGAGATACTCCAATTTGTTACGTCGGCCAATATTGCCTGCGGATTTCATGCGGGGGACCCGTCTGTCATGCGTAAAACGGTACGACTGGCGCTGGATAGAGGGATCGGCATCGGAGCGCACCCAGGACTTCCTGATTTGGTCGGCTTCGGCAGAAGAAATATGGATATTTCAGCGCAGGAAGCTTTTGATATGGTCGTTTATCAGATTGGGGCATTGTACGGTTTCGTAAAGGCGGAAGGGGGAAAGTTGCAGCACGTGAAACCCCATGGTGCTTTATATAACATGGCTGCGAAGAGCCCGGTGTTATCCGAAGCGATTGCCGAAGCGGTTTATAAAGTCGACCCGGAATTGATCCTGTTTGGGCTCTCTGGGAGCAGTTTAATCGCTGCTGGACAGATAGTAGGACTTCAAACCTCTAGCGAGGTTTTTGCGGACAGAACATACCAGCAAGACGGATCGTTAACGCCACGCGGTCAACATGATGCCTTGATCATAGATCATCGTCAAGCGGTCGATCAGGTCATTCGTATGGCGAAAGAAGGAAAAGTAAAAACAATGCAAGGGTTAGACATTTCAATCATGGCAGATACGCTCTGCATCCATGGCGACAGCCCGAACGCGATGAGCTTGGCGGGTCATATTCGGGAATCATTAGAAGCTGCGGGTATTATTGTTCAGGCTATTGGAAAAAGTAAACAAGGATGAAAAGGGGGAAGCTAATATATGTTATCACTCATTGGTATCGTAATCGTTATAGTCGGATTTGCCTTGCGGTTTAATCCGCTGCTCGTCGTAACGGTAGCCGGTATTGTTACTGGTTTGGCCGGACATCTCCCGTTGGAGAAGATTGTTACGACCTTTGGGGATGCATTTGTAAAAAACCGTTATTTGTCTTTGTTTATTTTGACCTTGCCTGTTATAGGGCTTCTGGAACGAAACGGCTTGAAGGAACAAGCTCAAAAATTGATCGGCAAGGTCAAAGCCGCCACAACAGGCCGCATCCTGATTTTGTATCTCTTCATACGCGAAGCTGCTGCAGCCTTGGGATTAACCAGTCTAGGCGGACATGCGCAAATGGTTCGTCCGCTCGTTGCTCCGATGGCGGAGGGGGCAGCCGAGAATAAATATGGGAAATTACCGGACAAGATCCGCAATAAAATCAAGGCGTTTGCTGCTTCCTCTGACAATGTCGGATTGTTTTTCGGGGAAGATATATTCATTGCTTTTGGCGCAGTTTTGCTGATGAAAGGCTTCTTTGAACAGAATGGCATTATGTTGGAGCCGTTGGATATTGCTGTATGGGGGATTCCGACTGCTATCGCAGCGTTCCTTATTCATAGTACCCGGCTTTTCCTGTTCGATCGGACAATTCAACGCGAATTAGAAGCTGATGCCGTAGCAAGTAAGATTTCATCCGAGAAGGAGTGAACAGAACAGCATGATTATTAGTCTCGAATATATTTATTACGTTGCCGGTATTTTTTTGGCGGTCATTGCACTTCTAACGCTGAGAGACAAAGGGAACCCGAGACGTGTAATGACAGCTTTTTTCTGGGGATTATATGCGGTTACGTTCTTATTCGGAACCGTCATTCCTTCCTTATATATGGGAATTATCGTCATCGTTCTGGCATTGATTGCCGGCTTTGGGGGCGTTCGGATCGGATCCTATGATCAAGTTGATGAGGAGCAACGTGCCTCCCGTTCGAAAAAGCTGGGTAACCTTTTATTCGTGCCGGCTCTTTTGATCCCATTGATTACGTTGGTAGGGACAGTTGGTTTAAAAAACTTGACTATAGGCGGACTTCAATTGTTGGATCAAAAGAATATTACGCTCGTTAGTCTCGGCGTCGCTTGTGTAATCGCATTAATTGCAGCGATAGTGCTGACGAAGGAAACAGGCTTGCGGTCGATCAAAGAATCCCGCCGTTTGCTTGATGCAATTGGTTGGGCGGCCGTTCTTCCGCAGATGCTGGCTACGTTGGGAGGTCTCTTCGCTGCCGCGGGTGTCGGCAAAGCGGTTTCCGATTTGGTTAGCGCCGCGATTCCTGTGGACAATCGCTTCTTGGTTGTGCTGGCCTATTGCGTTGGGATGGCGCTGTTTACGATGATCATGGGGAATGCGTTTGCTGCTTTTCCCGTCATGACCGCGGGGATCGCGCTGCCGCTGCTCGTTCATGTTCACGGTGCCAATCCGGCCACTTTAGCTGCGATCGGCATGTTCAGCGGCTATTGCGGGACACTAATGACGCCAATGGCGGCGAACTACAACATTGTGCCTGCGGCTTTGCTGGATTTACCCGATAAGAACGGCGTAATTAAGGCTCAAGTGCCAACAGCGCTAATATTATTGGCAGTGAATGTGTTCCTGATGTATTTTCTAGCGTTTTAAGAGGGGGTAACACTATGGGAAATGGTGAATTCCAGATGAAGCTGTCCCCGCATGGGGAATCGGCGATTCGCATCGAATTGGGAGAAAGCATTGATGATGATATACATCGCAAGGTACACGGGTTAAGAGATTACATCGAAAAGCATCCATTTCTAGGGATGATTGAATGTATTCCTGCTTTTGCGAGTGTTACGGTGTTGTATGATCCTATGAAGGTGAAGATTTTATATGCAGACCACCGGGAGATTAACAATCGCTCTTCATATGAAATTGTAGTCTCAATAATAGAGCAAATGGCGTCCAGCTTCGAAGTCTCCAGCCATTATGAACCAAGGATTATGGAAATTCCGGTTTGCTATGGCGGGGAATTCGGACCGGATTTGGAAGATGTGGCAGAGCATAATAAGATCAAGCCGGATGAGGTCATTGAGATTCATTCCAGCGGCGAATATCTTGTTTACATGATCGGGTTTGCTCCCGGCTTTCCTTACTTAGGAGGAATGTCTGAGAGAATTTCGGCTCCCAGGCGGTCTTCTCCCCGCCAATCCATTCCGGAAGGGTCCGTAGGTATTGCAGGAATACAAACGGGTGTTTACCCTATCTCAACCCCGGGGGGCTGGCAGTTGATTGGCCGTACCCCATTGAAATTATTCCGTCCAAGTGACAATCCTCCAAGTCTCCTTCAATCAGGGGATATCGTAAAATTCCGTTCCATTTCCCTACAGGAATATGAGCTTTACAAGGGGGAGAGCCAATGAGTATGAAAGTGTTGCAGCCAGGTCTTCTTACCAGCATCCAAGATTTGGGTCGATACGGGTATCAAAAGCACGGAGTCATTGTAAGTGGCGCCATGGATACGTACTCTCTTCGGCTTGCCAATCTGCTGGTTGGTAATGAAGAGGGTGAAGCGGGATTAGAGATTACCTTAATGGGTCCTTCGTTTCTTATAGAGCAAGATACCCTATTGGCCATTAGCGGCGGAGATTTATCGCCCAGCATCGACGAAGAGTCGATCCCGATGTGGAGACCTGTTTATATCAAGGGAGGTAGCGTGCTTCGGTTTGGAACATGCAAATCGGGATGCCGGTCTTATATAGCGGTCGCGGGTGGATTTAACATTCCCGAAGTGATGGGCAGCAAGAGCACTTACTTGAGAGCTGGATTAGGAGGCTTTCACGGAAGAGCTTTAAAAGAGGAGGATGTGCTCGAGCTTAACACGCCTTCGGAACAAGCAGTTCACACGATGAAAGGGTTGGAAGCGAAAGCTGGAGAGAGGCCGTTTGTACCAACCTCTTGGTATATTGAAAGAGGTTGTATCCCGCAGGATACTGGGCATACTATGGTCCGTGTGATGCACGGCAGTCAGTTTGAGCTATTTGATGAAGACAGTATAACTACTTTTTTTAATGAACCGTTTCAGGTTACACCTCAATCGGACCGTATGGGTTATCGATTGTCAGGTCCAGTGTTGAAGTTAAAGAAACCGGTAGAAATGATTTCTGAAGCGGTTTCCCTTGGAACCGTTCAAATTCCTCCCGATGGAAACCCGATTTTATTGTTAGCCGACCGGCAGACGGTAGGTGGGTATCCGAAAATTGCTCAGGTCGCTGCGGTTGATATTTCGGTTATCGCCCAAATGAAGCCGGGGAAGAAATTAACCTTTCAAGAGATTACTGTAGAAGAGGCGGAAAGGCTTTATATGGTTAGAGAAAAACATATTCAAAGTCTGAAGCTAAGAATGAAGTTAAAGGGGATTATTCGTTGATAAAAATAAATGAGATCCGAGAAATGATTAAAATGGTTGAGGAGTCTGCCATACAGAGATTCGAGTATGAGACGAGCCGGATCGTTATCGTAAAAAATGATTTGCATGCAGTAAAATCAACAATCATCGAAGGTAAGACTGAAGAGGAAGAACGTCCTGTAAAACCAGCCGTTAGCTCGGATTCGGTTGAAGTCCAACAAGAAATCCAGCATGAAATCCAACAAGATATCGAATTGCCAAAAATTACGTCTCCCACGGTAGGGACGTTTTATTCTGCTCCGCAGCCGGGGGAGGATCCATTTGTGAAAATCGGCCAAAACGTCGTTTCTTCAACGGTGGTTTGTGTGCTGGAAGCGATGAAGCTGTTTAATGAGATTCGTGCCGGAGTCGACGGGGAGATTGTAGAAATCTTGGTTAAGGAAGGCGACTTTGTTGAATTTGGCCAACCTCTGTTTTTAGTTAAAAAGGGGGATTAAGTGATGTTTAACAAAGTGTTGATTGCCAATAGAGGGGAAATCGCCGTACGGGTGATCAGAGCTTGCCGGGAAATGGGCATCGCTACGGTTGCCGTATATTCGGAAGCAGATCGGCAAGCGCTGCACGTGCAGCTCGCGGATGAGGCGTACTGCATTGGACCGACTGCTTCAAAGGACAGTTATTTGAATATGATAAATATTCTTACTGTGGCAACGTTTACCCAATCGGACGCCATTCATCCGGGGTATGGGTTTCTTTCGGAAAACGCTAATTTCGCTGGAATCTGCGAAGCGTCCGGGTTCACCTTTATAGGGCCAGATGCCGACGCGATTAAAAAAATGGGTGCCAAAGCCGTCGCCAGAGATACGATGAAACAAGCCGGCGTTCCTACGGTGCCCGGTACCGAAGGCATCATTGAAGATCTGGAGTCTGCCGTCAAGGTCGCTGGAGAGATTGGGTATCCCGTTATTGTGAAGGCAACGGCCGGCGGCGGCGGCAAAGGAATGAGGGTAGCTCGCAGCGAGGAAGAACTGATAACATCCATTCGTCAGGCTCAGCAGGAAGCGGAAACGGCTTTCGGTAATTCAGGAGTGTATATAGAAAAGTATTTGGAAGAGCCGAGGCATGTAGAAATTCAAATTATGGCAGATAAAGTTGGGAATGTCGTATACCTTGGGGAACGGGACTGTTCGATTCAACGTCGTCATCAGAAACTGCTGGAAGAGGCGCCGTCGCCTGCCCTTGATCAAGCTTTGCGGGAGCAAATGGGGCGGGTAGCCGTTTTGGCCGCCAAAGCCGTCAATTATCATGGCGCTGGAACTGTGGAATTTCTTCTGGATCGACACGGCGGGTTTTATTTTATGGAGATGAATACCCGAATTCAAGTAGAGCATCCGGTAACAGAGCTCGTTACGGGAGTAGATTTAATTAAAGAGCAAGTTGCTGTGGCGGCAGGCGTTCCGCTCTCTTTTAGCCAAGAAGATATCGACATTAAGGGTTGGGCGATTGAATGTCGGATTAATGCAGAAAATCCTTACAACAATTTCATGCCGTCACCTGGGAAAGTGGAACAGTATAATCCGCCGGGTGGATTCGGAGTACGAATTGATAGTGCGGTTTATTCCGGCTATGAGATTTCACCTTTTTATGATTCTATGGTGGCGAAAGTGATAGTTTGGGGAAGAGACCGCCAGGAAGCGATACAGAGAATGAAGCGGACACTCGACGAATTTACTATAAAAGGGATTGTGACAACGATTCCATTTCACCAGAGATTGTTGGAGCATGAGATGTTTGTAAAAGGGGAGTTTAATACAAAATTTCTGGAAATATACAATGTCATGGATATGGAAACCAGATAGTTCGTACGAATGGTCTCGAACGATCTTCATGCCTTGGCGAATTTGTGGATTTGCCAAGCTGCGGGATCGGCCTATGGTTTATATGTATATGGTTTAAGATGAAAGCGAGCTTACCGAAAGGCGGTCAACTTTTGTGACGATGTGCGCCCGCTTTCTTTTTTACAGTTATTTATATTAAACTATTAAACAATGATTCTACTTTAGAAAAGTTGATTTTATCCCGTTAAATATTTTTGTGTCATCGATTGGAGTTGTTGACGAATTGTTGGCAAACTGCGTCAACAACAGGCAAAATACAATCTAAGAGAACAATATGCGAACGGGAAGATGCCTTATAAATAAGGGAATACACAACACATACAACAGAGGACCAGGCGACTGCAGTTCCCGCATACGACACATGTGGAGTGCTGTGTGTCGGTAGTGAGGGAATAGTATTGTGAGCCGCATTTACCTGTTCAATCAAAGCCCAAGCGGTTATATCGCTAGGGCTTTGATTTTAAGAGTCAGAACATCTCGATGCAAGTTTCTATATAGTTGATAATATGTTCCTCCCAAGGTAACATACAGCAAACTTGTTCCTCGAGAGGTTTTCTTATGATTTTTGTTTCCTCTAATGAATATTTCGGCATGGTAGAGCCACTTGGTTCATTTGTGAGAGCCATCAGAATATGAGGGCTCTCCTATTTACAGTTTTAACTATCGTATCCTTTAGCGGAACTTCATATAAGTATTAATTGGTCAATCTTAAAAGCTCTTCGCGTAGTCCGAAATAAGCATCATTCCATCCCATCTTCGCATAAAAGCGTAATCCAATCAATCCATTGTAATATTTTGCCCCAATTATTCTTTCCTTAAAATTAGGAATGGAAATGCCAACCTGTTGCTGATAACTCTGGTATTCCTGGATCACATCAAGTTTCCTCAAGTGCCAGTCTAATGTTGCAAGGTCGACAAGAAAATCACCATATTTACCATTAGTGTCGATAATAC
>NZ_JBFUIX010000144.1:0-8603 GCF_056401635.1 Paenibacillus sp. P4_E11
TTGCTAATATTATTAAAGGTGCTATTCGCTAGGAACGGCACCTTGAGGACCTTCTGAGGGGGAACTCGTCTTCACTTTAATCCATTTCATAGATCGAACCAGATCGGCTTGCAAAAAATTCTGCATATACTTTCTCCGCGTAGGCATCGGTCATCCCCGATATATAGTCAGCTACCATCCGTTCCCAAGTCCATTTGCCTTTTTGCTGATCGAAGCTTTCCAGCCAGTCCGGTGGGATTATAAGCCGCCCTGCAGACTCTTCCTTGAAGCTGTCCCATAGTCGTCCGATCATAACTTCGCTGCGTTTGTGCAACCGTTGAACGCGGAAATCCTTGATCAACGTTACCCACGCCAGCTTCTTCAATATTTCCATCGTGCGTAGCAGCTCCAGATCCTGGTGGCCTTCGCGAATAAGTGTGACGCGCTTCCAGCCTGTTGAAGGATCGTCTATGATCCCCACTTGATTGGCAAATTTGTGGACCCAGCGAGCTTTCATCTCTCGTCTAGTCCGAGATTGTTCCCGGCCGCATTCCACGTAAAGTGCTTCCCAATCCTGCAAATACTGATGAAGCACTTGCTTGACCATGGCTCGCATATCAATCTGATTCCAGCACATCGCAGCGTTCCCGGAGTCGTTAATAATTTCCTGGAGCACATGATCAATCAATCGATCGTCCTCGAACAAGTTGCGGTTCATTTGAATTTTACCAGCGCGGATTCCATCCTCGATATCATGTGTCGAGTACGCGATGTCGTCGCACAAGTCCATGAGCTGAGCTTCCAGAGTCGCACAGCCTTCCGGCATGCCCCACGTCTTGCGCAGATGATGAATATGCTCCCACTCCATCTTGTACACGCCTTTTTGTCGACCAGGATCGTCTATGCAGTATGGATATTTATTAATGGCCAGCAGAACCGCTGCCGTCAAGTCCAGACCGCTGTCACTGCCTGCTCGTTTCTCTAGAAACATAAGGATGCGGTAGTTCTGCGCATTGCCTTCATAGGACAGTCCACATTCGTTCGTCAATAGACGGTTCAACACTTCTTCACCCTTATGACCGAACGGAGGATGTCCGAGATCGTGCGCCAGTGAAGCGCACTCTACAACTTCCGGCTCCAGCATCAAGCCAGGATGTTGCTTCGTCGCGAGAAACGAATAGCYCTTCCCTAGGCGTCTCGCCAATTCACGAGCAATCTGCGACACCTCAATCGAATGCGTCAAGCGTGTCCGGTAGTAGTCACCGGACCCAGCTCCGAATACCTGAGATTTCCCTTGCAACCTGCGGAAAGCGGGAGATTGTATAAGCCGGGCATAGTCCTTCTCATACTCATTCCTCTCCTCGCTGGAGTGTAAATGTTCGGTGTCGTGCAGCCGTAATTTCCGTATATTCATTGTGTTTCTCCTTCATCCCATCCTTTAGCCTTATCGTAGCAAACATCATCTATGTAAAACAAGCTGACATCCGTCCTTCATGATGTCAGCTTGTTCGGAGTACGTGAGAAATTTAGCCTTCAAGCAGCAACGATTCCGGATCCTCAAGCAGCTGCTTGAGCGTAACGAGGAAGCGAACCGCTTCCGCACCGTCTACAATTCGATGATCGTAGGACAGTGCCACGTACATCATCTGGCGGTTTTCTGTACGCTCCGCATCAATCGCTACTGGACGAAGTTGAATCTTGTGCATGCCCAGAATACCAACCTGCGGTGCATTCAAGATCGGGGTCGAGAGTAGCGAACCGAATACACCACCATTCGTAATTGTGAAGGTGCCGCCTTGCAGATCGGACAAGGCAAGCGAGTTGGACCGCGCTTTGTCCGCCAGTTGAGCGATTTGCTTCTCAATTCCGGCGAAGCTGAGTTTGTCAGCATCGCGAACGACCGGTACGACCAGACCTTCCTTGGCGGATACGGCAATGCCGATGTCGTAGTAATTTTTAACTAATATTTCGTCACCTTGAATTTCGGCATTCAGCAGCGGGTAAGCTTTCAACGCGCCGATCACAGCTTTCGTGAAGAAGGACATGAAGCCCAGGCCTATGTCATGCTTTTCTTGGAAAGCTTGCTTGCGCCGCTTACGGATATCGAGAATCGCAGTCATGTCGATCTCGTTGAACGTCGTTAGCATGGCAGCGGTGTGCTGCGCCTCCACCAGACGATTCGCGATCGTGATCCGGCGACGCGACATTTTCCGACGTTCTACAGGTTTGGCAGATTCACCTGACCCTGTGGCCGCTTGTGGGCCTGGAGTAGGTACTGCTACCGGTCGGTTCGCAGTTGGCTGTGGGGCAGCCGCTTGATTCGATGGTGAGAAGCTCTTCACCTCATCCGGACGAATTCTTCCAATCGGGTCGTCCGATCGAACTTGTCCGAGGTCGATCCCTTTCTCCCGCGCGAGTTTCCTTGCAGCTGGCGATGCATTGTAAGCATTCGCCGTATTCTCTTGCGCTGACAATGTCGGAGCAGGCTGTGCAGCAACCGGTGCGGCTGATACGACTTGCTGCGGCTGATCTTGCGGTTGTGGCGATGTTGGTGCTGTTGCGGTTGGGCTCGCGCTAACCGGTGCAGCCGATGCGCCTGCTTGACCGTTCGCGATCCGGCCTATCGTCTCTCCTACCTGGACGGTATCGCCTTCCTTGCGATTGATCTGCTCGATAACGCCGCTTGCTTCGGCATTAATCTCTATATTGACCTTATCGGTTTCCAATTCAACGAGCATATCGCCTTCCTTGACGACATCCCCTTCTTTGACCATCCATTTGGTAATAGTGCCTTCTACAATCGATTCGCCCATTTCGGGTACTCTAATATCACTCATGGCCGTCTTCCCCCTTCGCATTCGTCGTTGCTGCTCGGCTTAATGCAACCGAGATGATCCGCTTCTGTTCGATATTGTGAACGGTTTGAAACCCGCTTGCAGGACTGGAACGCTTAGGACGACCAACGTAACGGACAGTTGTTCCATCGGTAGCGCGAGCCAGTATACGCGGCTCAACGTAGTTCCAAGCCCCCATATTTTGAGGTTCTTCCTGCACCCACAATATTTCTTTCAAGTTCGGGAACCGGTTGATGAGTCGTTCCACGTCCATCTTCGGAAACGGATATAACTGCTCAATACGCGCGATGTGAAGCCAGCTCCAGTCCGTCTTGCCTGCTTCCTTGTCATCCGAACTCGGTTCAAGCGCAGTAGCCAAATCAATGGCGATCTTCCCTGTACACAGGACAAGTCGTTCGACCTTCTCTACATCGCTTCCCAGACCCGGTTGCTCTAACACTAGACGGAACGAGCCTTCGCTTAGTTCGGACGGGTCGGATGCTACATAGGCGTTACGAATCAAGCTCTTAGGCGCCATAACGATGAGCGGTCTCGCTTCCGGACTTGCTGTAATTGCTGCCTGCCGTCGCAACAGATGAAAGTATTGGGAAGCTGAGGTCAAGTTGGCGATCGTCAAATTGTCTTCAGCCGCGAGCAGCAGGAATCGCTCCAATCGAGCGCTCGAGTGCTCTGGACCTTGACCCTCATAACCATGAGGGAGCAGCATAACCAAGCTGGACAATTGCGACCATTTCCCGCGACCTGCGGCAATGAACTGATCGATCGTCACTTGTGCCGCATTGGCAAAGTCCCCGTATTGTGCTTCCCAGATGACCAGCGTTTCCGGTGCGTATACGTTATAGCCGTAATCGAAGCCAAGTACGGAAGCTTCGGATAAGGGACTGTTATAGATCGCGAACGAAGCACGTGCCTCTGGCAGGTTGTGCAGCGGGCAGTACGTTTCCCCTGTGGTTGCGTCATGCAGCACCAGGTTACGATGGGCGAATGTAGCACGTTCGGAATCTTGCCCACTCAACCGAATCGGCTTGCCGTCAGCAAGGATCGTACCGAATGCGAGTGTCTCCGCTAAGCCCCAGTCTACTTTGCCGCCTTCGTCTAGCGATTCGGCGCGCCGCATCAGGATCCGTTCCAGCTTGTTATAGATCGTGAAGTTAGCCGGCCATTTCAACAATCCAGTATGAATTGCCCGAAGTTGATCCATCGGAACAGCGGTTGCCTGATTCAACTTACCGCGTTTACCGACCATCTGCTCAATCTTTGTTTGTGGTTTAAGTTGATCCGGTGCTTTCACATGATCCAGAGCAGATTGTAGACGGGCCAGTCCTTCTTGCTTCATCTGCTCTAACTGATCATCTGAGATTAGACCTTTGCCTTTTAGTATATCCGCATATATCGAAGCCACTCTCGGATGATTGTTAATTTTGTTATACAAGAGCGGTTGAGTTGTTCCGGGATCGTCTGTTTCATTGTGCCCGTAGCGCCGATAACCGATCATATCAATCAAGAAGTCTTTATGAAATAGCTGTCGGTACTCGCATGCCATACGCATGGCGGCAATACAGGCTTCCGGATCATCCGCGTTGACGTGAACAATCGGAATCTCATAGCCTTTGGCCAAGTCGCTTGCATAGTGCGTGGAACGGGAGTCACTGCTCTCCGTCGTGAACCCGATCCGATTGTTAACGATAATATGGATCGTGCCGCCATTCTCATAGCCCGTTAATTTCTTGAAATTGAGCGACTCCGCGACAATTCCTTCCCCTGCAAAGGCAGCGTCTCCGTGCATGAGAATAGCGGCTGCACGGCCGAAGTCCGCTTTGGGATAGCCAGGTTGAGTACGGTCATCCTGTGCAGCGCGTGTGAAGCCTTCCACTACCGGATTGACGAATTCCAAGTGACTTGGGTTGTTGGCGAGTGTTATACGGGTTTCCACCGTCTCCCCAGCCTTCACAGAACGGTGCGCACCCAGATGGTACTTTACGTCGCCCGTCCAACCATAGTTAATGCCGATGGAGCCTTCCGAAGGCAACAAATCTTTGTTAGGCGCGTGATGGAACTCAGCGAATATCGAGCCGTAAGGCTTGCCGAGTACGTGAGCCAGTACATTAAGTCGACCCCGATGGGCCATGCCCATCAGAATATGACGAGCACCGTCATGGGCTAATTCCCGTACCGCTTCATCCAGCATAGGAACAAGCATATCCGTACCTTCTATGGAGAATCGTTTCTGTCCGACGAACGAGCGCTGCAGAAAGGTCTCGAATTGTTCCACTTCGAGCAAACGATTCAATAACGCCGTGCGCTCATTCGTCTGAATCGGCTTGCCAGCCATGCCCAATTCAGCTGCCCGGTTCAGCCAGATCCGCTCATTCTCTTCATGAATATGATCGAATTCGAAGCCGTACGATTGCGTGTACGTCTCCTTCAAACGCTGAATGGCATCCCAGCCGTTCTGCACGGATTCAGGCGCTTCTTCCCAGATCAGCGAGGCGGGAATCGCTCTCAGATCGTCTGGTGTCAAACGGAATGTTGCAGGCTCCAGCAAGCGTGTATCGGCAGCTGTCCCGAGCTCAAGTGGATCGTTATGCGCGGCCAAGTGGCCATATGTTCGGATGTTGCGCACCAGCTTGCCGGCGTCAACGATTTTCTTCAGAAAAGTAGGATCGTCCGTTAATCTGCCTGATAGCGCCGACTTATTCGGTACTGTCGTTGTAGGCACAGCTAGCACTGAACCTGCGTTTGAAGCAGGTGCTACTGGCGGACCCCATTGCTCGAACAATTGCCGATAGGAAGCATCGACAGCATCCGGGTTGATTTTATATTGCTCATACACCTCCTGGATGTACCCCAAGTTAGGCCCATAGTAAATGTTCCAGGGAGATTGGTCGAATTCGTTGTTATCTTTCATGAATCGCAAGCCTCCGATAGTACTGATGTAAGTGTTGAAATTGATAATAACCGTGTTAGTGAATAGCTCATCTTATTAGTTATTAACCCTTTGCTAGCTATTCCATACCAAGCTGGATGAAAGTGTAGCCAACAAATTTCCTCACCCCATAGTAAGCCATGGAACCGATATCGAGAAATACTTTATTTGTATCAAAATGTTCTAATTTTGATATGGATCGATTATGATGCGGTCCTTTCGGATATAGCGTCAAATTCTCTTCACTTACAAAAACCGGACTCTTTTAGTGTAAGGGTCCGGTTTCTTGTATGTCCGTATGCTACGCATCCCATATCTCGGCGACTGTATCAATCCGTAACAGCGCCTTGGGACGCCGAAGAGACGAGTTGCGCATATTTCACTAGTACGCCAGCTGTATATTTTCTGCGGGGTTGGCTCCAGTCCTTCGCTCTCTGCTCCAGCTCGATGGATGATACGACCATATCGATCTGCTGAGTCTCGCTGTCAATCGTGATGATGTCACCGCTACGCAACAAAGCAATCGGTCCCCCGACATAAGCTTCAGGAGATACGTGCCCCACGACGAAGCCATGGGAACCGCCTGAGAATCGGCCATCTGTAAGGAGCGCCACTTCACCTCCCAGTCCTTTGCCCACAATTAATGCGGTAACCGAGAGCATCTCTGGCATACCTGGACCGCCCTGCGGACCGGCATACCGAATGACCACAACATCGCCAGATACGATCTCATCGCTCAGAATGGCATGGGTCGCTTCCTCCTCGCTGTCGTAAACACGAGCGGGTCCGGAGAATCGCTGTTTCTTCATCCCCGACATCTTGGCCACAGCACCATCAGGTGCCAGATTGCCTCTAAGCACGACCAATGGACCGTCCGGTTTCAACGGCTGATTGAAGGGTCTAATGACAGTTTGGCCATTCGTTAACGGAGCTGCATCCGCCAAGTTGTCCGCTATTGTCCTCCCTGTAACGGTCATGCATTCCCCATGAAGAAGCCCCTGCTCCAATAGCAGCTTCATTACGCCAGGTACGCCACCTACATTGCTTAAGTCTTGCATCACATATTTGCCGCTCGGCTTCAAGTCAGCTAGATGAGGAACACGGCGGCGAATACGCTCGAAGTCGTCCAATGTCAGATCAACTTGAGCCGAATGGGCAATCGCCAATAAATGCAGGAACGCATTCGTAGAACCGCCTAACGCCATCACAACGGTGATTGCATTCTCGAAGGCTGCCTTGGTCATAATATCCCGCGGATAGATACCCTGTTCCAACAGGTCTAACACGCGCTTCCCGGCTTCTGCACATTCTACTGCTTTATGAGAAGCGATAGCCGATGTTGATGAGGAACCAGGTAAGCTCATGCCCAGCGCTTCAGCAGCGGCCGCCATCGTGTTAGCCGTGTACATGCCGCCACAGGCGCCTGCTCCGGGACATGCGTGACATTCGACTTGATGCAGCTGTTCCTCATTGATCGCCCCTTCATGATATTGACCTACCGCCTCGAATGCCGATACGATATCTACATCCTTCCCTGCCAATTTCCCAGGTTGAATCGTGCCTCCATATACGTAGACAGCTGGGATGTTCATTCTTCCAATTGCCATAAGGCAGGCGGGCGTGTTCTTATCACAACCACCGATCGCAACTAATCCATCGAATCGTTCGGCGTTAGCTACGACTTCAATGGAATCCGCGATGATTTCCCGACTCGGCAAAGAGAATAACATGCCTTCATGGCCCATGGAAATGCCGTCGGAAACGGTAATCGTATTGAATATTAATGGAGCTCCTCCGCTATCCTGAACCCCCTGCTTCGCTTGTCTGGCCAATTCATCGATATGCATATTGCATGGCGTAACCTCACTCCACGTACTGGCCACCCCAATCATAGGCTTCTTGAAGTCTTCATCCTTGAAGCCAACAGCACGCAGCATTGCCCGGTTAGGTGCTCGATTGACACCTTCGCTGATTACATGACTACGTATTCTCAAATCTTGTCCTTCCTTCATCGTCCATCCTCTCCTTCTTATGGAATCACCAATTAGGCATTCATCAACGCATGCAGCAACTTCATAGGTCTTAGCAAATTTTGTTTCATGATCAGAGTAGCCGCATTCGCATCCCTTGCCTCGAAAGCTTGGATTAGGGCTGCGTGCTCTTCGACCGAATCGGAGTTCGCCGTCAGCTGCTGCTTAAGAAACACATACTTGAACCGCCGAATATGAACTTGCAGCGAGGAGCTATATGAGGCGATATAGGAATTATCCGCCGCGTCTACAACAGTATTATGGAAGAGCTCATCGTACTCCATTGCCTGATAAGGCTGTCCATTCCTAATCGCTTCTGAGAATTGGGCGTTCAGTCCCTTCAACTGCTCAAGCTCAGCTGGAGAAAGAAGTGGAGTCGCTAGTTCAGCTGCAAGAGCATGCAACGAGGCTAGTACCGGATACATCTTCAAGATGTCATCCCGCTCAATCATCTTCACCTTCGTCTCCTTACCCGGAAACATTTCTACAAGTCCCTGCACTTCCAGTAGCTGCAGCGCTTCTCGAATCGGAGTTCGACTGACACTCAAGGCATCAGCTAGTTCTGCATCCATTAATTTCTCGCCAGGCTGCAAAGTCCCGTCAATAATCCACCTCTGAATCTGCGATAAGGCTCGCTCTTTGGCCGATAATCGGATGGGTGAAGCATAGTCACTCGGAATAGGCATATCGCAAACCTCCTTTGTATGCAATATATCGCATATGTATATTGTATTCAAGCTTTTTCTGTGTATCTGTTATTTATGGAAATGATAAGACAGTTTACATAACAAATACTATGTTTACTCATAATGT
>NZ_JBFUIX010000145.1:0-8437 GCF_056401635.1 Paenibacillus sp. P4_E11
GCATAGCTTACCGTATGAAATGTCGGTGCCATAGCTGTAATCGTACAACTCAGACCGAGCAGGATTGCGATTGATTGTCTTGTTGTGCGGAATAAACGCATCGCTTTCACTTCACCCTTCTGCCGCTTACACGAGATTGGATCCGTCCCCTTCGAACGTTTTCCCATCCACGGTAGGCATTGGTAATCCCAGATGACGGTACGCTTGAGGCGTCACCATTCGTCCTCTCGGTGTGCGCTGCAAAAAACCGATTTGCAGCAAGTATGGTTCATAGACGTCTTCGATCGTCTGACTTTCTTCTCCGATCGTGGCCGCAATTGTATCCAACCCAACAGGGCCTCCGCGAAAATTCGAGATAATCGCCCTCAGCATCTTGTGATCAATCTCATCCAAGCCGAGATCATCGACCCGAATGAGCTTGAGCGCGGTCTGAGCTATATCGAATGTAATGATTCCATCGCCCTTAACCTGGGCGTAATCACGAACCCGCTTCAGCAGCCGATTAGCAATCCGCGGCGTTCCCCGGGAACGCTTGCCAATCTCGGTAGCGGCCTCCCCTACAATGCCAACTTGCAATATTTCCGA
Organism: Paenibacillus sp. P4_E11; assembly: GCF_056401635.1. Lineage (NCBI taxonomy): Bacteria > Bacillati > Bacillota > Bacilli > Caryophanales > Paenibacillaceae > Paenibacillus > Paenibacillus sp. P4_E11. Next base: position 586 of record NZ_JBFUIX010000145.1, read on the forward strand.
GGCACGGCTTACGATATAGCTAAGTTCATCCACTGTATAATATTCCAGACGACTTACTACACCGAAGCGGTCGCGCAGCGGCGCAGAGAGCAGCCCAGCTCGAGTAGTCGCACCGATTAGCGTGAAGGCCGGCAAGTCAAGTCTAACTGAGCGGGCGCTCGGGCCTTTGCCAATAATAATATCAAGTGCGAAATCTTCCATGGCCGGATACAGCACTTCCTCAACCGTCCGGTGTAGACGATGAATCTCATCGATGAACAAGACGTCGCCTTCTTGCAGATTGGTCAAGATAGCAGCCAAGTCACCAGGACGCTCGATTGCAGGTCCCGAGGTCGTACGTATGCTCACACCCAATTCATTCGCGATAATATTCGACAGTGTCGTCTTACCAAGGCCAGGCGGGCCATAGAGCAGAACATGGTCCAGCGCCTCCTTGCGCATCTTGGCTGCTTCTATGTATATCTTCAAATTCTCCTTCGCTTGCGACTGTCCGATGTATTCAGCCAAATACCGGGGACGCAGGCTGAGCTCTGCTGTATCTTCTTCCATCATCAGATTAGCCGAGATAATCCGATCGTCCATCAACAATCTCCCTCACTTCCTATACCCCGCTGTACAAGGCTTGCAGAGCCAGCTTCGTTAGCGTCTCGGCTTTATCTCCATCCTTAGCCTTAGGCTTCACCCGAGTCCAGGCACGATCTGCTTCCGCTTCAGAATAGCCAAGTGCAAGCAGCGCTTCCTTCGCTTCTGCCCAAGCGGTCCCTCCTTCACCTGTGTAGACCAATCCAGGCATATCACTACCAAAACCCATACCAGTTATGGAGATAGCGCCTGCAGGTAACGGTATCGCCCCGAGCTTGTCCTTCAAATCCAGCACGATGCGCTGAGCGGTCTTCTTGCCTATCCCCGGCAGCTTCATCAGAAAGTTCAAATTCTCCTGCTGGACAGCAGCCACAACGGCTTCCGGCCTTCCTGCAGCCAATATCCCCAACGCTACGCGCGGTCCGATTCCTGATACTTCCAAGAGCTTACGGAACAACGCCTGCTCCTCTCGGGTCAGAAAACCGAACAGCAATATTGCGTCTTCCCTTACATGATGATGAATGTAGTACGTTGTCTCTTCCGATTTGTCAGCGCCAGAAGCATATGGATTCGGGCAGAACACCCGATACCCTACCCCATGGACGTCCAACACCGTGTATTCCGTTTCTCTATGTACAACTTTTCCCCTCAGGAAATCGATCATGGCTTCAAGGCTCCATTCACTTTGTTCTGTAGTCCGGCCGAATGCGCGTGACAGATGGCGATGGCAAGCGCATCAGCTACATCATCAGGCTTCGGGACGGCAGTCAGCTTCAGGAACAGCTTCACCATCTCCTGAACCTGCTTCTTCTCGGCCTTGCCATAACCGACGACCGCCTGCTTCACTTGCAGGGGTGTATACTCAGCGATACTTATTCCTCGTTGAACGGCTGCGAGCTGTAGTACGCCCCTTGCCTCGGCGACCGTAAATGCAGTCGTCACATTTTTATTGAAAAACAGCTTCTCGATTGCCATTGCGTCCGGATTGTACTTATCGATCAGTTGCAGCAGCGATTCGTACAATTCATTCAGCCGGATCGCTTGATCGGTGTGTGCCTTCGTCTGAATGCAGCCATATTGCACAGGGACGAGCTTGTGACCCTGTTTATCAACAAAGCCGAAGCCGACGATGGCAATACCCGGATCGATGCCAAGCACACGCATATGAATTCATCCTCCAACATGTGCTAAACGCACAATTACTTCATAAGCAACACAATATAAAAGCGAACATATGTGTTCTCTTTTTGCCATTATAACAAAAATATGCGGTAAAAAGTATGGCTGACAAAAAAAACAGACGAATCGATGGATTCGCCTGCGCATTATTCCGAGTTCTGACTCTTATTCTCTTTGTTACTGCTCTACCGCAAAATCGCTGAATGTCGACAATACACTGTTGTATTCTAGCAAATCGGTGACCCGGATGCCTTCCTTAAGTTGATCGATCGTCTCTCTTGGTAGGCTGCTCTCCAGAAATCCCATATTGAGTTGAAAAAAAGTACGTATCACTTTCTGGCTGGAAGGAATACCATCGAACAAAGACAGGTTGCCTGACTTGTCCAAGCCGAAGTAAGCCGTGTCCTTGCACCCTGGTGACAAGTCCTCTACCCGCTCACGAAGATCAACTGACTCCCCGTTCATGCTCAATTGCCACTGGGGATGCTCATTGTGCAAGCTTTGGATTTCTTGTGGTGTCAGACGTCCAAGCTGCTCCGTTTCTTCCCCACAGACGTAGGTCCGAATCGTGGTGACCTCCCGTTTGCCCCCTAGTTCCAGTAATCGCACCAAGACAGCCTCGTCCGAATCCTTCGCGTGATCTGGAGACACCGATGCAATTGCAGATTGAATACTTACGCTCGCGGGATCGCTAGTCTGGCTATTGTATGAGTACCAGGCGAAGCAAGCGCAGACAACAAGCATAACAGACCCTAGCGATAACCAGCGTCTGTTCAGGCGAAGACGTTTCTTCAACTGTTTCAAGATGCCTGTGAAGTTCATGGGAATCCCTTCCGTCCTAGAATTTTTCTCTAGTTTTCCCAGAAGGTCTTCCCCTTATACTTCACATGCTAGATTGCATGCCGGAGTTGCTCAACCCCACTATACTCTAGTCCATGGAATGTTGGATTTCCGTTGTGGTCTAGGCGAAGATGACTTCGATTTACGAGCGTTGCCGTTGTTGCTACGGGCACTGCTCTTCGAGCTTGAACGCATGGACACTTCATCCGCAACCGATACATTGACTTTCTGCTCCACGGAATCTTCTTCCCTGTTATCGTGACAACCACAATCCTTCATACCATGGCTAGTATGAGGTCCATATCCATAAGGCATTGCAGACCACCCGTAAGGGCTCTGTACACCTGGATACATGTGATAGGGTGATACCATTGGCGCGTTGCTGTACGGCGATACCATTGGCGCATTCTCGAACGGCGCGTTGCTATACGGCGACACCATTGGCGCATTCTCGAACGGTACGTTGCTATATGGTGACACCATGGGCATGTTCTCAAACGGTACGTTGCTATACGGCGATACCATTGGCGCATTCTCGAATGGTGCGTGGCTATACGGCGATACCATTGGCGCATTTTCGAACGGTGTGTTGCTATACGGCGACACCATTGGCGCATTTTCGAACGGTGTGTTGCTATACGGCGATACCATTGGCGCATTCTCGATCGGTGCGTGGCTATACGGCGAYACCATTGGCGCRTTTTCGAACGGTGCGTGGCTATACGGCGACACCATTGGTGCATTTTCGAACGGTGCGTGGCTATACGGCGACACCATTGGCGCGTTTTCGAACGGTGCGTGGCTATACGGCGAYACCATTGGYGCATTYTCGAACGGTGCGTKGCTATACGGCGACACCATTGGCGCGTTTTCGAACGGTGCGTTGCTATACGGCGATACCATTGGCGCATTTTCGAATGGTGCGTTGCTATACGGCGATACCATTGGCGCATTTTCGAACGGTGCGTTGCTATACGGCGATACCATTGGCGCGTTTTCGAATGGTKCGTGGCTGTACGGCGACACCATTGGCGCATTTTCGAACGGTACGTTGCTATACGGCGATACCATTGGCGCGTTTTCGAATGGTGCGTGGCTGTACGGCGACACCATTGGCGCATTTTCGAAATGCACGTTACTGTACGGCGACACCATTGGCGCATTTTCGAAATGTACGTTGCTATACGGCGACACCATTGGCGCATTTTCGAAATGTACGTTGCTATACGGCGACACCATTGGCGCATTTTCGAAATGTACGTTGCTATACGGCGACACCATTGGTATATTCTCGTGAGGTGCGTTACTATACGGCGATACCATTGGCGTATTCTCGTAAGGTGCGTTGCTATACGGCGATACCATCGATGGGAATGGGGATTGCATATGCCCCCACTGCGGCATGCTTGAAGAAGCTTCCACAGCCGGAACTTGGTATTGCATGAACGGTTCAACCGCATGAGGTGTCGCCCACRGATTTACAGGTTCCATTGACATTCCTTGATACATAGGCTGATTGGATTTGGGCAAGGTAGCCGGACTTACCGCTGTCTTCGGCGTTGTAGCTGGACTTACTGCTGTCTTCGGCATTGTAGCCGGACTAACCGCTGTCTTCGGTGTTGTTGCTGGACTCACGGCTGTCTTAGGTGTTGTTGCCGGGCTCACGGCTGTCTTAGGTTGTGTCATAGGTTTCTCCTGCGTCTTCGGTGCTACCACCGGATTCTCAACAGCTTTGGGGGATACGGATGGTTTTATCTCAGGATTCTCAACAGCTTTGGGGGATACAGATGGTTTCATCTCAGGTTGCTCAATAGCTTTGGGGGACACGGATGGTTTCATCTTAGGTTGCTCAACGGGCTTCACTTCCGGCGCTGGCTTTACCATTTCCACCGGTGCTGTTACGGGTGCCTGAGTAACTGGCAATTGCAGATTCTCCTTCGATTCCGGCTTCGTCTCAGGGAGGGGGGCAGGAAGTGGAGTTGGAGTGATCGGAGCATTAATAACTTTGTTCCCATGCCCTGTTAAGGGGTATTGCGGATTCGTAGCTTTGACCTTTGGAATAAAGACCGTATCGCCGGTCATAAGTATGTTGGGGTTCTTAAGGTGCGTATTGGCGTCGATAACCGCTTTGAGCGGGACGCCCCAGGCTTTGGACAGCTTCCACAGTGTATCCCCCTGGACCACCGTATGCTTGTGCAAAATTTCACCTGTTGGCGGAGTCACTGGAACTGATGACGTCGGGATGCGAATTTTCATGCCTACATCGATTTTGTCCGGATCAGTGATCTGTTTGTTGAAATCGATCAGTTTTTGCAAGTCTACGTTGTACTTCTTAGCGATTTCGAACATCGTGTCGCCTTTTTTCACAATATGAATTTTCAATGCTTTAACCTCCTGCATCTTCAGAATGACAATACAGTCTATGCAGGTTCTAGGCATTTGACATCATTTCTTGCAAAAAAAGTACGGCTGCCTATTGACGGCGGCAGCCGTACTCGTTACCTTACCAAAGATCGCCAGACTTCCTAATTCGAATGTGTCGAAGTGAGCTTTGCCTAACGGAATATACGGGCAGCGCTGCTCGACTAGGCAGGTCAGTGTCTTACCTTCACAAAGCCGTAATGGTGAATTCGGCTTGCGAGTTGATAGGTTAACCGGTTAGTCCTTGGTATTATTCCTCGCGAGTAGTACGGAAATCCCCGTACAGCAACAGGGGGCAGAGTATGATTACCAAGTGTAAGTAACCCCGAAGTTCCGCGCAAGAAGCCATTGCCCAACCATACCAGACACCAAACATCAAGCACCAAGCACCAGATACCGAGCACCAAGCACTCAGCACCACGCACCACGCAACTGCAACCGCAGTCGCCCATTCTCAGCTAACAGGAAAACCTCCTGTTATTTCCGTTGTCTGACCCAGTTTCCCCCAACTAACAGGAAAACCTCAGACTGTTGAGAAAGTCGCATAATTCATCGAATTACCGCGGTAATGTGATATAGTATAGGAAGACACATTTACCCGGAAGGCGTGAGGATTTTGCTTAACCATCGACCATCGACCCATCCAAAATCGAACCAACTCGAGCTCACGAATATCGACTCATTAGTTCCTGAGAATCACCTCTTGCGCTTGATCCATAATCATATTGACTTCTCTTTTATTACAGAGAAAGTACGTCCTTTCTACAGCGAGACTAAGGGGCGGCCTGCCCTTGATCCCATTGTATTGTTCAAAATGATGCTAATCGGCTACTTGTACGGGATCCGTTCTGAAAGGCAATTGGAACAAGAGATCATCCCTCATGCCGCCTATCGATGGTTTCTAGGACTCGGGTTCTCCGATTCCGTACCGGATCACTCGACCATAAGTTGGAACCGAACCAAGCGATTCAAAGGAACGAATGTCTTTCAGGAAATCTTCGACGAGGTCGTTCGATTAGCCATCGATCATCACATGGTCGGCGGGCGGGTTCTCATTACGGACTCCACCCATATCCAGGCCAATGCCAACAAGAACCGCTACGCGATGCACGTGGTCACGGAAACGCCTCAAGAGTATCTTGGTGAACTCGAAGCTGCCGTGAACGAGGATCGGGAATCTCATGGAAAAAAGCCGCTACCTCCGGCCGGGGAGGAACTCGAGGAAAAGAAACTGAAAGTGAGCACCACGGATCCTGAAAGTGGCTTTATGATGCGAAAGGGGAAACCCGAAGGCTTCTTCTATCTCGATCATCGTACGGTCGATCACAAATTCAATATCATTACCGATGTGTTCGTAACGCCCGGCAACGTCAATGATGCGACCTTTTATATGGAACGATTGAAACGTCAAATTGAAACATTTGGATTTGATTCTACGTTAGAAGCCGTCGCCTTGGACTCAGGCTACATGACTCCTCATATTTGCAAAAAAACGCTCGACATGGAAATCTTTTCGGTTATAGCAGAACGAGGCGCTCCGACGAAAGAAGGGGTCTTTCCCAAATCCCGATTTATCTACGATTCCGAACTCGATACCTATACTTGCCCGGCTAGCAAGACGTTAACTTATCTCACCACGAGCCGAAACGGATACGGGGAGTACCGATCGAACTCGGCCGAATGTAGGGTCTGTCCACTCCAGGGACAATGTACCACGAATGCGAACATGCAGCGGAGCATTCACAGGCACGTATGGGAAAAGTACAAGGAACGGGTCACCCAAAACCGGTATAGTGCGGAGGGAGTAGCCGTCTACCAATTACGTTGTCAAACTATAGAGCGAAGCTTCGCGGATGCCAAAGTGCTCCACGGGCTTCGCCGTTGCCGGTTCAGGGGAAGAGACAAAACCCAGGAACAAGTCTTGATGACAGCTGTTGCGCAGAACCTAAAGAAGATTGCAAGGCACCTGGCCAAGCAATCTCTGCGAGAAAAATCCGAAAAAGACACTATTTTATCCACCGATTTCATAACCATATATGCTTCTTATCCGAAACTCGTAGCTTGATAAATCGGTTTCTCAACAGTCTGAAAACCTCCTGTTAATAGGAGTGAATTTACCGAAAACTTATAAAAATGCTGAATTTACCGGGAGGATTTCCTGTTAATTATCGATAATGAGTGAATTTGCTCAAAATAACAGGAAGTTTTTCTGTTAGCTGTTACTTACGGTAAAGAAATAAAACATTGTATGAGTACATGAACCTCCCCCACTTACGCTTCGCTAAGAAGTAGGGGTTTCTTACCATTACTTGCCGTAACTTTCTGCAAGACAGCAGGTTGGCTACTATCTCTCGCTACACATGTAGCGGAAACCAAACAGCAAGCTATCGTAAGCAACACTTTTGCAAGTGGGTGGGAACTCACCATTTACTACTTCTAGCTCTAGGCTATCCGTAGATACTTGACTTCTTTCGTTTTGCCCAAATCGCGTATATCTCCATGTAGATAYTTGGACAAAATCCCCTTGCTACCGTGAACATCTCGATGTTCTTCATAGCCGCAGAAACATTTKTAATTTCTTGTARACGTCTTTTTCCTTCTACCGCAACAAGGACATTGTTGACTTGTATAGCTTTCATCCATCGTCTTCATCGTTGTTCCATGTTCTTCGAGTTTGTATTCGAGTTGCTTTTGAATTTTACCAAAACTCCAATTGGATAACTTTTGATTTACGATTTTTCTTCTTTTCTTTTTAGTGTTCCTCTGTACGCCTTCCACTTTGCCAACTACTATCGTTTTTACATCATTTTCCGTACACCACTGTACGAAT
>NZ_JBFUIX010000146.1:0-8274 GCF_056401635.1 Paenibacillus sp. P4_E11
TATTTTTTATAAGGTAACTACTATACAATAGTTGCTTCCTATCGGGATAAAGACGGTAAACCCAAACACCGTCTTCTTTTTAGTATTATGCTGCAGCTGAATAAGGACAGTACATCTCCACGATGGCAGCGATGAGGTCATGGGTTCGTCCCGCACGGACAGAACGAAGTGGAGGAGTACGGCGTCTGAATCCACCGCTGCGATCTGCACCGTCGAGTTGGCTTCGTTAGCTATATTATCAAGATTCATACATCCCTCTAGGCTCCATAATAGAAGAAAGCCACCTTCGGGTGGCTTTTTCTTATTTAATCTACAGTTATAGGTCCTCGGCGAACAAGTAGATTAACTCGTGCTCATCCCTTGTTGTCGCTAGGATTTGGAATCAACGAGCTCACGATCAAAGCTAACGTCTGCTTGTATACGCCATGGGCTGCTTGTACATCTCCAAAGTGTCCGCCCAGGTACAGATGAATAACGCCGTGGAGAGAAGCCCAAAATATCCGTATAACGGATTCCGTATCATACTGGGYGGGAATCAGTCCTTGCTCTTGGGCATTGCTAATCACGGTCAGTAATTGCCGCATAGCTGTTATGGTGCCCTGCATGCTTTCCTCGTCCGGTTTGAAATCTACGAAGGCTCCTCCGAACATCAGCTTATAATAGCTGGAGTAATCCTGCCCGAATTGCCAGAAGGCTTCGCCTAAGTTCAGCAATTGCTGTGCCGGATCGGCAGCTTGAGGCGTCCCTTCTAATTGATTAGCGAGAAGCTTGCAACCATCCAGATACAACTGCTGAGCCAGGCCCTCTTTATTGACAAACAAGCTATATATAATTTTTGTCGAGCAGTCCATTTTATTCGCTACTTTACGCACGGTAACGGCTTCGGGGCCCTCTTCTTGCAAGAGTGCTGCTGCAGCGTTAACAACGAGCTTGCGGAGATTTTCAGTATTTTGCAAGCGAGCTTCTTGGTAGGTTTTCAACTTTCGCGTGCCTGCATTGGAGGAAATATCTTGGTCGCTCATAGTCATCACCTTGGTTTATGTGTTTTTATTAGGAAACACAGTTTCCGTCTCTCATACAAGGAATTTTATATAATTGTTGGGCAGTTGTCAATGTAACGTTGGATGTTCAAAAATCATGTTGACTTTCAAGAAAAGGGTGGTTACAATGAGTCTCATAGGTAACAGTGTTACCGTATTACACAAACGTTCCTTACATTGCTTAGGACTGAAGGATTACGTTCTGGCGTCTGGTAACGGTGTTTCCAAACTAAAACACAGTATCTGAAAGGAGAACAGCGCTATGATCACTCAAGGAAAATGGGCGCTCGTCACGGGAGCTTCCTCCGGAATTGGAGAGCAATTCGCGAGACAACTGGCCAAACAAGGAAGTCACCTGGTTCTTGTGGCACGCTCCGAGAGCAAGCTTGAGAGCCTGGCATCGGAGCTCAGAAAGAAGTACGGCATTAAAGCCGAGGTTATTCCTAAGGATCTTTCGAAAGAGGGCGCGCCCAGCGAGTTATATCAGCAGTGCCGATTTCTGAACGTGGATATCGAACTGTTGGTCAACAATGCAGGCTTTGCTACGCATGGTTTGTTCGAACAAGTGTCAGGAGTGCGACAGCATGAAGAAGTGATGCTCAATGTAGCTGCACTTGTGGATTTGACCCATTTGTTCTTGCCGGACATGTTGCGCAAAAGCACAGGTGCAGTTATCAATGTTGCTTCAACGGCCGGATTTCAACCGCTTCCCTATATGGCCGTATATGGGGCGACGAAAGCATTCGTCTTGTCGTTTACTCAAGCGTTATGGTGGGAAAACCGCAACCGCGGTGTCAAATTTTTCGCGCTTTGTCCCGGTTCGACGGATACCAGCTTCTTTAGCGTCGTCGGAACTGAGGAAGCATCTGTCGGAAAGAAAGACACTCCCGAGAGAGTCGTAGAGGTTGCACTTCGCGCCTTGAAGGAAGGGAAGCTGTACGTCGTTCCGGGTGTACAGAATTATATCGGAGCGCAGCTGTCGCGATTCATAACACGAAAGCAAGGTCTTCGGCTTGTTGGAGGCATGCTTCGACCTCGCGAAGGATCCGGCAATTATAAGAATACGGGTAATCAATCTGATCTTGCAGGGAGGACAATATAATGAGAGCGATACAACTGACAAACGGCTTCGGCTTTGAGGAATTGACCTTGACGGAGCTCGACATACCGGCGCCGGGCCCTCAAGAGGTGCTTATCCGCATGAGGGCAGCATCTCTCAACTACCGGGATCTTGTGATCCTGAACGGATTAATGCCGATTGATATCAAATTCCCCTTCATTCCTTTATCGGACGGAGCGGGCGAGATTGTAGCCGTTGGCCAAGGAGTAACAAGGGTTCAGGTAGGACAACGAGTAGCAAGCAATCTGCAACAGCGATTCATTGCCGGCAACCCAAGAGCGGAGGTATTAAGGGACAGTCTGGGAGGTCCGTTAAACGGAGTTGCGGCAGAGTATGTCGTTCTGCATGAAAACGGAGTCGTTCCTATTCCCGATCACCTCACTTGGGAGGAGGCCGCTACCTTACCGATCGCAGCATTAACCGCATGGAGCATGCTAATTGAAAACGGCGCGTTGCAAGCGGGCGATACGGTGCTGCTGCAAGGAACAGGCGGTGTTTCCATCTTCGGCCTTCAATTCGCTGTTATGGCCGGAGCGCGAGCCATTGTCACATCGAGCAGCAACGCCAAGCTGGAACGAGCGAAAGTGTTAGGTGCATGGCAAACGATCAACTATTCGGAAGTTCCCGACTGGGATAAGGCGGCGTTAGAACTGACTGGCGGCGTCGATCATGTTCTGGATGTTGGAGGAGCGGCTACGATGGTGAAGTCCATCAATACGCTTCGAATTGGAGGGACATTGAGTATGGTCGGGTTCTTATCGGGATTGACCGTTCCGGAATTCGATGTCACCGGCATCCTGCAGAAAGCCGCAACGATTCGCGGCAGTCAAGTCGGCAATCGGGATCATTTTGTAAAAATGAATCGAGCCATTGCCCATCATCGTTTACATCCCGTTATCGACCAAGTATTCCCGCTCAACCGAATACGAGAAGCATTCGCGCTCTTAGCCGAAGGAAAGCAGTATTTCGGTAAAATCGTCGTACAAATCTAAAATCTCTCACCTACATGATCCAGGAGGCGCACTAATGCCCAATACATCTCATTTATCCACGAAAGTTGCTAAAGACATGAATCATCCGAAACGCTTACCAAATATGAGGATACGAAGAGCAGGAGCGACGATTCTTGCGGCGGTCCTTCTTGGAGCGATTATTTTCTTGCTTGTACCTTCACCTGTCGAACCGGCAAAATGGATCGCACCGATGCCCCCCTCTTTTAAGGAACCGGGTACTTGGCAGCAGAACAACAAACTCAGCTCGGCTCAGCTTGTTACGGATGCCCCTAAATCCCCGGAATTCATTACTTTCGATAAGGAAGGTAAGCTTTATACAGGAGATTCCGACGGAAAAATATACAAGGTTGGTTTCGATGCAGGCGGCAATCCGCAAGAGGCTCAAGTGTTTGCAGACACCAAAGGAACGCCCAACGGGCTTAAATTTGATGCCGGTGGAAATTTGATTGTGGCCGATATCAAGAAGGGACTGCTATCCATAAGCCCATCAGGAACCATAGAGGTATTGGCCGATCAAGTGGACGGCAAACCGATCTATTTAGCTAACGAGCTTGATATTGCGAAGGACGGTTCCATTTATTTTTCTGACACTTCGAACTATGGCCGCGTAACGTTCAAAGAAATGGCCGAGAACAAGCCGCATGGGCGTTTGCTGAAGTACGATCCGGTAACCAAACAGACAAGCGTCCTGCTAGAAGGTCTCTATTTTGCAAATGGAATTGCCTTGTCCAGCGAAGAGGATTTTGTGCTTGTGGCGGAATCGTATCGTTATCAGTTGACCAGATACTGGCTCAAGGGGTCAAAAAAGGGAACGGCTGATCTTTTTACGGACAATCTCGCAGGCTTTCCAGACAATATTTCGCGCGATGAGCAAGGTCATTTCTGGGTCGGGATCTTCACGACTCGTATTTCGTTTGTAGATCAGATGCATCGTAGTCCGTGGTTAGCCGGTATTATGGCCAAAGTGCCGGAGTCAGTGCTTAGCGGAGCAAGCGCACCAGCAAAACATGGGCTTGTTGCGAAGCTCGGCCCGCAGGGGGAACTTATCGAAAGCTGGCACGATCCGGAAGGCTCGCTCTATGGCGTAACTACGGCTGTAAACCACAACGGCTATTTATATATAGGAACGGCGCCAGGAGGCAGCAGCGGCGTTCATCGCCTACCTTTAACGAAATAACGGAATTCCAAGCCACCCTCGGGTGGCTTTTGTAGATAGAACCATTTTCGTTATTCGAGCGGTTGCAGCGGCTTAGAGGAACGACGTTCCCGAATCAGCATTGTAGAAATAATCGTGAGGGAAATAAGCACCAGTGTCAGCGGAATGACGAATATAGATGGATCATACCCTTCAATGAATAGCGGCAATAAGTATCCGATCAAGGATGCCGTTAGCGAAATGAATACGTACAAACTCGCGCCGAATCCGGTACGGCCTACGAACATACGCTGCACATACCCCATCGCCACTCCGTACAAGATGGACACGAAGAACGAATAAATCGGCTGAATGAGGAAAAACACGATCAGCGGCGCGTGCAGCGCATAAACCGAATAGGTAATAAACGCCCCAACCCCGCCGAGCAGAATAATTTTTCTGCTGCCGTATTTGGCCGCCCAATAACCGGCAATGGTCATGAACAACAGCTCGAATACGGCCTGCGCGCTCCAGATATACGACATGTACTCCGGCTTGCCGAACAACGATTTAACGACAAGCGGCAAGTACAACCCGCGAATCGCATCTGCGCAGGCAAGAAGCAGCAGCGCGATCAGCATAATGAGGGAAAACGGCTCGCCTGCCCCCGAACGGGTCGGCTTCTTTTCCTCCGAACGCTCCCGATAGAACAACAATAGGAGAACAAGCATGGCATAACCTGCAAAATTGCCCCATAGCACCCCTTGGAACGTGGCGATCAAATACAAATTCGCTCCGGCCAGCAAACCGCAAAAAAATCCGACGCTATACCCCGCGCGCAGCCAAATTTGCGCCATCTCCACAATATCTCCTGCCAGCCTGGCAAAGTGATTCCGCGACATAGCGAACAACTGACCCATAATTAGTCCGGACGGTGCGCTCGCAACACACATACCGATCAGCGCCTGGGTATATCCTTCCGCACGCATGTAAATCAACAAACCGACGAGACATAGCGAAGCCGCTGCCATCGCCAGCTTTTTCCTGCTACGCAGCTTATCGCTTAACAACCCGACCGTAATCGTAGTTCCCATATTGAGCAGCAGCGACACAACGAAGATGGACACGACTTCGCCCTTCAACAGTCCGATGCTCTCGCTCAAATAAATGGCGTTCATCGGAGCTAAAATTCCCATGCCGATTCCATAGCAAAATAGCGTAAACAGCATCCTGCCCGCGTCTTCGACCTGCAAAAAACGTTTCATATCCGCAGCAATCCGCATCTTCATCCTGCTCTCCAATCTCCTCATGATTTTGCAAATTCGAACAAAGCGTAGCTCACTTCCCTCGCATTGTCCAGAAAAAACGACGATTATTGATGACGGCGTCAAAAACAAAAACTCATTACTATCGTTATTATATCTAGTATATTTACGGTATCAAGAGGAGGATGAGCTATGTATAAACCAGGACTTACGATTTGGTATAATGTAACCAGCATCGAACGAACGTTGGAATTTTTCACGAAGAAGCTTGAATTTCAACTGCAGTTTCATGACATGGAGAGTGGTATGGCCATTATCAGTACGAACACGAATGATTGTACCATCGGTTTCTCTGAGGTCGAGTCCGTGATTCCTTCAACTTCTTCAACCGTGTTTGATGTACATAATCTCGAGCAGGCCGTTGAAGGCTTTTCTGGAAAAGGCATTACGTTTATTGGTGAAATCGAAACGATCCCCAACATGGTAAAGCTGGCTACTTTTGTCGATCCTGACGGGCATAACTTCATGTTAGCAGAGTCATTGGTTTAACTGTGAATAAAGAGGCGCTCATCATTCAAGCTTCACAGAAGCTTTCGGGTCGGTGGACGATTCCTATACTGCTCGGACTGGAATCTAGCGGGGGACGGTTTACGCCCCTTCAGCGCAAACTCAACATCGCGCCTGCGAGGCTGAGCGAAAACTTAAAACAGTTGGACCATATAGGGATCATCCAGCATCTTTCACCCTACGAACGCCGCCATCCCTTATTACCGGAATATACGCTTACCGAGGAAGGTAAGCTTTGGAGAGAAATGGCCAAAGCCATCCATATTGCGGAGTCGGATATTGCCCACGGTTCCTTGTCCGCCAAAGCATGGAACATCCCGGTGCTGCTAACACTTGGCTTTGAGCATGAACATTTCCAAGAAATCCGCCGCGTACTGGATCAGGTAACACCCCGTATGCTTTCTATGCGTCTGGGCGAGTTGAACACGGAAGGCCTCATAAGGAAGCTTGTAACCGAGCTGCCAAGGCCTTCATTTCTTTACCAACTTTCCAATCATGTGCGGAATCCCGTTCATCGTCTATCTGTCGATTTGTCTTCTTTGGTCTAACAGAAAGAACCATCAGGTAACTTCATTTTCTCCTGATGGTTCTTTGCTGCTATCTCAAAGAGGCGGTCGATCGTTCAAAAGTGTAACTAACCTTGCAGAAGAGCGCATCGCTGGCAGTGAAAGGTCAAAGGGTGATTGGATTTTGTTAGCAAACAAGAAACGACCCCAAGCTTTGATAAAGTTCGGAGTCGTTATATATATTTGTTGGATCGCTTGGATGATCAAGTACTCCCTTATTTGATGGAGGCTTCATAAATGTCATAAATAGATTTGGACAGCATCACGTTGAATTCATCGTCTGTTTGCCCAGCGGTTAGTCCCTGCGATAAGGCACGCGAGAAACTAGCGATCAATCCGTGATTACGTGCCAGCTTTTCGTTTGCTTCCGCTTGAGTGTAGCCGCCTGACAAAGCCACAATTCGTGCAACGTGTGGATCCTCCATTAACTCGCTGTAGAAATTGTCTTCCGTCGGTATGGAGAGTTTAAGCATGACCTTTACGTCTTTGCCAAGGGTGGATAAATGAGCGACAATTTCATCCTTTAATAGTTTTTCCGATGCTCCCTTATCCGCGCTGTAGATATCAACTTCCGGTTCGATAATCGGAACCAGTCCCAGCTCTAAGATTTGGTTCCCGATGGCAAACTGTTGCTCAACGACTTTTTTGATTCCCGCAGGATTGGCTTCCTTAATAACCGAACGCATTTTCGTCCCGAAGATGTTCCGTTCAACCGCACGCTTCAGAAGGTCGTTTAAACCAGAGATGGGCTTCATGAGTTGAACCCCGTCTTCAAGATCGGCGAGCCCTTTATCGACTTTCAGAAAAGGCACAATGCCTTTCTTCTCCCATAGATAATCGGCGGTAAATTGCCCGTCAATGAAACGATCCATCGTGTTCTCAAATAAGATCGCACCCAAAATGTACTTGGAATCAAACGCGGAACTCTTAATAATACGCGTTCTCATCTCGTGAACCAATACATACATCTCTTCTTCATTGGAAAAGCTGTTTTCTTTAATGCCATACTGCAGTAGAGCTTTAGGAGTACTTCCACCGCTTTGGTCCAAGGCAGCAATAAAGCCCTTTCCTGTACGGATTCGATCCAATTGCTTTGTATTCATGGATGCTTCTCCTTCCCTTTCATGGACTGAATTGTATTTTTAATCCTTTTATTATAGCACTTTTATTTGCAGGCATACATTCTAGGCGCAGCGGGGAGCAGAAGAATGGTTGCGTCGGCGATTGCTTTCACAGTATCCATAACGATATATTTGGGTTAGTCTCAAGCAATTCACGAAAATATGATGGTATAAGGAATGGGAAATAATATGGGGATCTATCTTCCTTTGCAACCACCTTTATTACAAAATGAGTTACAGGATTCCCATTATCGATATTGTGAGTTTTTACCAAGCGAGGGGTTGGAACCTTATGTAGCTTGTTATTGGACCGTACAATTTTATTTGTCTGATAACAGCAAATTGCATCGCATTATACCTGATGGATGCGTAGATATTATTTTCGACCTAAGAGCTCCGTCCTTTTCCAAAGGAGCCTTTGTGGCGGGATTGATGACTGCATTTGAA
>NZ_JBFUIX010000147.1:0-8256 GCF_056401635.1 Paenibacillus sp. P4_E11
TGAATCCATAGGAGGGCTTGGTGCTAATCTTGCCGGCAAGATGTTGGCAGAATCAGGCGTAGTAGGTGCTGGATTAAATGGTGTCAGCTTTTCTTCCTACGGGTCAGAGAAGAAGGGTTCTGCTGTAAAAGCTCATATCCGTTTCTGCCTTCCTGAGACGAACATCCGAGACACATCACCTGTAGAACGTCCTCATGTAGTGGGCATATTCCATGAATCCTTATCGAAGACTGTAAATGTTATCAGCGGCATCTATGAAGACAGTCTAGTTCTGGTCAATTCTACTAAATCGCCAGAGCAGTTGAAAGAGAAGTTGAACCTGATCGGCGGTACCATCGCAGTAGTTGATGCGATTGGCATCGCACTGGAAGAGAAGAATCGTGTGAACATGGCGATGCTGGGTGCTCTGTTCCGGCAGTGCGATTTCCTGGACCCTGAGACGATGAAGGGTGTTATCCGTAAGTCACTTGAGAAGAAGTATCCACAGGCGGTGCAGCCGGCGCTGCGCACGTTCGACCGGGGCTATCATGAGGTTAAGTTCCAGACATTCACACTTCCGGAAGATCAGCAGATGCCGGCTTTCGTACGTCATGATACTCCTGTTCTTGGGTACGAGACGCAGCCGATTGGGGGCACCATCACGAATCCGGGGAATAGTATATTGAAGGATATTAGTATATCCCGTGCAGGTATGATGCCGCATTTCGACGATGAGAAGTGTATCCATTGTGCAGCGTGCGACAACGTATGTCCGGATTTCTGCTTCGTCTGGGATGAACTGGCCGATAAGAAAGGCCGACCGCAAATGTTCCTTCAGGGGATCGATTATCAATATTGCAAAGGCTGTTTGAAATGCGTGCAAGCTTGTCCGACCGAAGCGCTCTCGAGCGAACGGGAGGAAGACGGGTATGCTGATCAACATCGAGTTCCGCATCGTTTCGATTTAGCTGTGAAATAATCCATGCTTTACATAGGGGAGGTAGAGAACAGTGGCAATCGACATTAAACAAGAGATGAAGCCAGGTAAAGTCGAACAACGGATGGTGTACGAGTCCGGCAATGAAATGGCTGCTTATGCAGCACATCAGATTAATTATCATGTGATGGGGTATTTCCCCATATCGCCTTCTACCGAGGTTGCACAATTTCTTGATCTGATGAAGTCGAACGGACAGCATGATATTGTACTGATTCCTGCGGATGGCGAGCATGGTTCTGCGGGTGTATGCTTCGGTGCTTCTACAGCAGGTGGTCGGGTATTCAATGCGACGAGTGCCAATGGTTACTTATATATGCTGGAACAAATGCCAGTGCAATCTGGAACGCGCTTTCCTATGGTTATGAATCTGGTGTGCCGTTCCGTATCAGGGCCGCTTAATATTCACGGCGACCACTCCGATCTGTACTATGCGCTTAATACCGGCTGGCCGATCATTATGTGCCGTGATCCGCAAGCTGTATACGATATGAATATTATGGCGATCAAGTTGGCTGAGGACCCGGAAGTTCGTCTTCCTGTTCTAGTAGCTTCTGACGGGTATTTCACCTCTCACCAGAAACGTAAGGTGCAGACGTTCGCCCATCGTGCCGACGTGCACAGCTTTATCGGTGAGCAGCCGCAACGTGGTTATCCGGATACGCTCGATCGCAACAATCCGATTACAGTCGGGCCTTACATGAACGAGCCAGACTACATTAACAACTGCTATCAGCAATCCGTTGCGATGTATAATGCGGAGCACGTGTACGATCGGATTCGCAAAGAGTACCTGGACCTAACCGGTCGCGATTATCCGATCCTCGATCTGTATCGGATGGAGGATGCAGAGGTAGCCGTATTCCTGATGAATTCAGCATCCGAGATCATTAAGGACGTTGTCGACCAACTCCGCGCCAAGGGGATCAAAGCGGGTTCCATCGCACCGAATATGATTCGTCCGTTCCCGGCGAAGCAAATTGCTGAAGCGTTGAAGAATGTGAAGGCCGTCACAGTCGGCGACCGTGCAGATTCGTACGGCGGTCACGGCGGGAACATGGTGAACGAGATTAAGGCAGCCTTGTTCACGGAAGGCAACAGCAGCACGATGGTCATCAGCCGTATCTATGGATTGGGCGGGAAAGACTTCTACAACGAAGACGGTCACAGCCTGTTCCAATTCGCGATTGATGCCGTGGAGAGCGGTAAGGTCGAGAAGCCGTTCGATTACTACGGTCACACGCCAGGTACGGAGAATAAGGCACCGAAACGTGTATTGAATCCGATGAAATATGAAGATGTCAACACGGGCCTTATTACGGTGAAGAAAGATGAAGAGAGCGGCAAGCTGGCCGTACGTATTCCTCCGCTGCGTTCCTTGACCAAGAAAGCGAAACGGATCGCCCCAGGACATGGCGCTTGCCCAGGCTGTGGGATATTCTCCGGTCTTGAATTGTTCTTCAAGGGGATCGAGGGCGACATCGTTGCGTTGTTCCATACGGGCTGTGCAATGGTCGTGACGACCGGCTACCCATACTCCGCGCACAAAGCAACTTACATTCACAACCTGTTCCAGAACGGTGCAGCGACTATGTCGGGTGTGGTGGAGATGTTCTGGGAACGTAAGCGTAGAGGCGAGCTGGATGAATACAACTTGCCTTCAGACTTCACGTTCGTCATGATTACGGGTGACGGCGGGATGGATATCGGGATGGGGCCTGCGATCGGCGCTGCTCTTCGTAACCATAAGATGATCATTCTGGAGTACGATAACGAAGGGTACATGAACACTGGAGCTCAATTGAGCTATTCGACTCCACTCGGTCACCGGACTTCCACGTCTAACGTTGGTTCGAAGCAGCAGGGTAAAGTGTTCCATCATAAGGATACCGCGCAAATTATGGCGGCAACGCATATTCCTTATGTATTCACAGGTTCCGAATCTTTCCCGCAGGACTTAGTCAAGAAAGCGGCCAAAGCGCAATGGTATGCCCAGAATGAAGGGCTTGTATATGGTAAGATTCTGATCACTTGTCCGCTTAACTGGTTGTCGGAAGACCAGGATGGTACGACGATTGTGGATCATGCGGTCAACTCCTGCTTCTTCCCGCTGTATGAAGTCGAGCATGGCGTCACGACGATTACGTACAATCCGGAGGAGAAGAGCAAGAAGATCGAGATGGTGGAGTGGCTGAAGACGATGGGCAAGACGAAGCATATGACCAAACCGGAGAACGCCGAAGCGCTGCAATCGTTCGAGCATGAGGTGGAGCGTCGTTGGAACATCCTGAAGGCGAAGCACGAGAACCCTTATCTATAAGCATGAAGCAATAATGATCCAATAGCATGGCAGGCTGACGGGCACAATTCCTATTGGGATTGTGCCCTACGGCTTCCAGGCTGATCATATATCTCGTCACAAGGGAGGACATAGGATGCCGTATGTTGCCAGACAGCAGCAGACCGGACAAGTCTGGACCTGCAAGCTTACGAATTCATATCAGTTGACGTATTACGGGACGAAGTACTGGGACTGGGAAGATGAAGCAGCCAAGCAGCTTGTTGAATTTCTGGTCAGCCAAGATGTGGGAGATGTAGAGCAATGGTCCGCATTTGAAGTGGATGATTCCCAACTGAAGCGTTATAATGTGAAGCTGAAGAACGACCCAAGATTAACCTTGTATGTGGATGCAGAAGGGCAGGTCGAGATTCGCAAGCCGGTCGAGTAGGAGGCTAGAGCAGCAATGGCTATTATAGTGATGCATAAGCCGACCGGTGAACGGTATGTGTTGATCGGTACTGGCTTCGGAGCTTATAAATCCCGCAGTCCCAGCTTCCTGGGTGGTAATATGTTTCCGAATGAGGAGTACGGAGAACTTCAGATGGCTGCCCTCAGCGACGCCAGAGGCAATATTGTTTGGATGCCGACGGAACAATTGCAGGTGCTAGTCGTGGATGGGAACGACCCGGCCGAGCTACTTGCGACCCTACAATCGGATCGCAATGCTTCGTCTGGTGACTCGAACCACGAGGAGCCGACTGTGTACGRACGATGTCCGGCTTGCGATTATCTGGTGAAGTCTAATGAGTCGGAGTGTCCGTCCTGCGGGTTAACTTTGATCAGTAATGAATCTTAATGAGGGAGAATCAACGATATGAAACCAGAAGCGTTTACAGGAACATATCAAGGTGAGCCAGCCGTGTGGCTTAAGGCGGGACGTTATGAAGCAGCAGTGCTTCCGGGAGTCGGCGCAAACCTGATTGCCTTCCGCGACGTACAGAACGGTTATCGATTCATCCGCGAGCCGGAGCAAGACGAGATGAAGGCCTTCAAAGCGGTGCCCATGGCTCACGGAATTCCAGTGCTGTTCCCGCCGAACCGATATGATGACGGGAAATTCCAAGTACGAGACGTTCACTATCAATTCCCAATCAATGAACCGGAAACCGGCAATCACCTGCACGGTATATGTCTAGACCAGCCTTGGGAAACGGTCGATTCAGGTGCAGACGATCAAGCGAGCTTCGMCTCATTCGCCTTCACCCTTACGGAGTCGGATGCGGCCTATGCATCGTTCCCACACTGCTTCAAGATTACGCTTCGTTACACATTGTCGGACGAAGGACTGGAGCAGCATGTTACAGTACATAACATGGATGATAAGCCGATGCCTTGTATGCTAGGGTTCCATACGGCGATTAATGCACCATTCGTCCCTGGCAGCTCGAGCGACGATTATGTCTTCTCCACGACGATTGGCGAGCGTTGGGAGCTGGATGAGCGGATGCTGCCAACGGAACGTACATCATCCTTGTCCACTTTCGAAGAGAGCTTCAAGGATGAAACCAAGGGTGCTTCCCCCTACTTCGAGGAGATGGACAACCATTACAGCGCGGAGCCGGGTGTGGACGGCAATCGGATGGTGCTAACGGATCGCCGTGAGCAAGTACGGCTTATCTATGATGTGGGCTTGGGCTACAAGCAATGGATGATCTGGAACAATAGCGCTACTGTTGGCTTCTTCTGCCCAGAACCACAGATTAACATGGTGAATGCGCCGAATTTGAGCTTATCTGCAGAGAAGACAGGATTGGTCGTGCTGCAACCAGGTGAGTCGTGGAGCGAGCAGAGCCGATTATATGCAGAACGAGTGGGCTAGTAACGTTACAAGAGAAGAAGGACCGTTGGAAGCTTATTCATCTTCCTGACGGTCCTTCTTCGTAGATACAGCTTGGTTCCATGCTGATGGTTGAACTTGCATCGTGTTGGATTGCTGGATC
Organism: Paenibacillus sp. P4_E11; assembly: GCF_056401635.1. Taxonomy (NCBI): domain Bacteria; kingdom Bacillati; phylum Bacillota; class Bacilli; order Caryophanales; family Paenibacillaceae; genus Paenibacillus; species Paenibacillus sp. P4_E11. Next base: position 5,258 of record NZ_JBFUIX010000147.1, read on the forward strand.
ACTTTATCTTGCGAATCAATGACTTTAATCTCGAATTCCAATTGTGCGGCTTTTTGCAGCTCACTAGGAATCTTGACGGAGATGTACGACGTGTTGTTCCATGTGATGCTAGTTTTTTTGCCGTTAATGAATAGAATGGAGCCCGCTGGCATGTTCTGTCCTGAGATTCCGGCTTGCCATTCATTACTGGCAGAGCTTGGTTGTTGCGGAGTGACTGTATCGATCTTGATCGGCCCAAGGCCCAGGTAAAAGTCCTTATCGATAATGCTTAGCTGTCTGTCCTTGTAGGCATGCTGGTCTCCGAATAAAATGTCATATTGCAATGTTTCGTAGGGCTTCAAATCCGCTTCCTTGATCGCGAACTTGTCGTAATAATTTTTAGGTGGAATAACCGGTATTTTTTTGAACAACGAATATAAGTAGTCCGTATAGTAGCTTCCGGGTAACTTTGCCATATTCAGGACGTAAGGACTCACGAATAAAGGACTCATGTTCAGCGTCTCACGCGGCTGTTCGGGCAAATAATTGTTCCAGATCAGCAGTGGAACCCGATACATTTTATTCAGGAAGTCTGGATCGCTTTCGCCGGTAATGTACTTAGACTCCTTGAATGCCTTGTACTCGTCGCCCAGCGAAGGTAGATGGTCCCCGAAGTATACGATAATGGTAGGCTCATCAATCGAGTTGTAATGTTCGACCAGCTGTTGCAACATGCGGTCTGCGTCATTAGCTCCACGGGCGTATGTTTCCAGCAAGCCCTTGGTTTCCGCCGGTACATTACTCGTGATCTGGAAAGAGTTTTCCGTGAATTTGCCGGGAAAGTAATGAAAGTGATTCTCCATCGTATTGGCGAATACGAAATCAGGACCACTCGTCCTGCTCGTAGCATTAATAATTACTTTGCCTACTTCATTGTCGGCGATATAGGGCCCTTCATAATTCGGCGCGAAATACTCTAGGCTTATGTAGTTATGGAAACCGAAGTTCCTATATACGTCGCTGCTCTTGTAATACCAGGAGTGGAAGGGGCTGACAGCGGTGGAGGTGTAGCCTTGCCGTGCTGTAATACTGGCTATGGAATCGACCTGTTTGCTAATGTATTGGTTGTAAGGGACAGAGCCCTGCGGCAGGAATCGCATCGTATTGCCTGTCAAAACCTCGAACTCCACGTTGGCCGTTCCTCCTCCGAATTGGGGAGACAGCATCGTACCGCTCGAATATTGCTTCTGCAAGGCATGTAGATTAGGAAGCGGATCTTTGTTGAAGGTGACGCCAGGGATTTGCGTAACGTCCCACAGGGATTCACTTAACACTACGATAATGTTAGGCTTTGCTGTGCTCGCGCCTACATTCTTCGTACTTGGCGCATTCATCTTCATAATGCCTGCAACCATTTCGCTGCTGTAATCCGCCAATTTGCTGACGAACAACTGCTCCATATTCATGAAGGTTGACAATGTAAATCCGTTCATCTTCACATTATCCGATTGATTCCATAAGATTCCCTCGATGGCAAACGCACGCTTAATCGGTATCGGTTTGTCGAAATACAGAACAGTCAGTACAATGATGGCCACAACAGCAGTAATACCGCGTTCTTTCCACGTTAGCTTCATCGTCACGCGCGGCATCTTCTTCATCACCGCATAACTGATTAGGAAGAACAAGAGGAGGCCGAACCCGATTTTCCAGCTCATAATATTACGGATGTAAGGGGTCATATCTTTGCTCTCGCTGCTGAGTACAAAGTCCCAAGGCAGCAGGGGGATGCCTAGTATTTTCAGCTTAATACCGCTGATGAGTCCTAGGACGAATAGGATGGGCGTCAAGATCCAGAAAGAGACCCGGGCCCGTCCTATTAGTGCAGTAAGAAGCATGAGCAGGCTATAGATGATAAAGGTGTTGAAGGCGAAACGGATCAAATGAGTGAAGCTCCAAGCGAATGCAGCTCCCAATCCCCCACGGCTCAAAAATTCAACCATGACCACAATTCCAAAACATAACAGGAAAGGTAATTCGTGAGGTCGGATATGCGCATATATTCGACGAATAGTTGGCATGCATAATCACTCTCGATTGTTAAATAATTGTAAACGTTTTTATTATATCATGGGACAAATGCGTAGAGTAGACGTAATTTGAAGCTGTCGAAATAAACATAATATGAACGGATATATACAAAAATGAACGTTCGTTGTAACATGTAAGTAGAATTCATTCCTTATATCTACTGGAGGTAGTTGAAGATGGAAGTACGTTATGCACTAAGCCCGCAAGAAACGAAGACGCTCGATACGAATAAACTGCGCAGCGAATTTCTGATGCCTGAATTGTTCGTGCCCGGACAACTGCAAATGGTGTATACACATGTCGACCGATTTATTGTAGGCGGAGCTATTCCGACTGTTGAACCACTTAAGCTTGAAGCAGACCGCAAGGACACGGGTGCTGACTTTTTCCTGGAGCGTCGCGAGATCGGTATTATTAATGTTGGCCCCCAAGGCATCGTTTCTGTAGATGGAACCGACTATGAATTGAATCCGAAGGACTGCTTGTATGTTGGCCGTGGCAGTAAGGAAGTGTTATTCCGAAGTGTGGATGCTGCGAATCCGGCTCGGTTTTACTTCAACTCTTCACCGGCACACCACACATACCCGACTGTGCATGTGGCGATTCGTGATGCGGAACCGCAGCAACTCGGGTCAGCTAGCACATCCAATGAACGTACAATCTACAAGTACATTCATGCTAATGGGATTCAGAGTTGTCAGCTCGTCATGGGGATGACGCTGTTGAAGCCTAATAATATGTGGAACACGATGCCATGCCATACCCATAACCGCCGTTCGGAAATTTACTTCTACTTCGACATGCCGGATGACGGTGTAGTGTTTCATCTGATGGGTGAGCCGCAGGAAACTCGCCACCTTGTCGTTCGCAATGAGCAGGCGATCATTTCTCCAAGCTGGTCCATTCATAGCGGCGTAGGGACGAGCAAT
>NZ_JBFUIX010000148.1:0-8125 GCF_056401635.1 Paenibacillus sp. P4_E11
ATCCCGACGAGCAATATGTTCGAATTCATGACGTTCCTCGCCATGATGACGATGGTCGCGTTCGTTATCGTCTACTTGATCTATCGCACACCGGTGTTAGGTATGTTCGCGATGCCAGTGGGCTTCATCATTCTGGCGTACGCCTCGGTATTCCCGCAAGACATTCAGCCGCTCATCCCTGCTTTGCAGAGTTACTGGCTGAAGATTCACGTGACGACCGCCGCAGCGGGTGAAGCATTCTTCGCCGTAGGGTTCGCAGCCGGTCTCATGTATTTGATTCGAGTGATCGATTATCAAGACAAGACAGCTAAGGGTAAGCGGGCACGACGTGGGGTTGAACTTACGATCTTCACCGTCCTCCTGATCATCTCGTTTATCGTCAATGTATTCGCCTTCCAGGCTGTTGGCTATGAAGCGAAGTTCGATCGTGAAGTTGTCACGATTGATAAAGCAGGCAATCAAGTTACATCAACCGAAACCGTCGACTACGTACTTCCACCGATCTTCAAGCCGTATAACAGCGAAGTGGTCGAGATGGATTCGTTCTTGGGTGTCACCGAGCCTCTGCTCACGGCTCCGTCTTGGATGAATGGCGTGAATGCGGGACGCAAGCTGAACACGGTGATCTGGTCATTCCTGACAGGAACGGTCCTGTACGGGCTGGCGAGGCTTGTACTGCGCAAGCAGATCGGAGCGGCGATCAGTCCGGCTATGCAGGGGATGGACGCCGAGGATCTGGATGAGATCAGCTATCGGGCCATCGCCATCGGATTCCCGATCTTCACGTTGGGTGCACTCATCTTCGCCATGATCTGGGCTTCCGAAGCATGGGGGCGGTTCTGGGGCTGGGATCCTAAGGAAGTATGGGCCCTTATTACTTGGCTGTTCTACACGGCCTACCTGCACTTCAGACTTTCACGCGGCTGGCAGGGACGTAAGTCTGCCTGGATGTCCGTTATTGGATTTATCGTAGTTATGTTTACACTGATTGGGGTAAATCTTATTATTGCAGGTCTTCACTCTTACGCTGGAGTTTAATGATTACCCCACAAAGTGACGAGGGCCTTCGATGCATATTCCGATTACTTTGCGGAGACCCCGGGATTTCAACTTTCTGTTTATTCAAGAAAGGATGGCCATTCATATGAACGATTTGAAAGCAAGCATATTAATAGTTGATGATGAAGAACGTATTCGCCGTCTGCTTCGCATGTATTTGGAGAAAGAGGGATTCGTGATCGAGGAGGCCGACGATGGTGAAAGCGCGCTGAGCAAAGCACTCGACAACGACTACGATCTAGTCCTGCTCGATCTGATGCTGCCAGGTATCGATGGAATCGAAGTGTGCACCCGGTTGCGGCAAGTCAAGGCAACGCCGGTTATTATGTTGACGGCCAAGGGTGAGGAAGCGAACCGGGTTCAAGGTTTCGAAGTTGGAGCGGACGACTATGTGGTGAAGCCGTTCAGTCCTCGCGAAGTCATTTACCGAGTGAAGGCCATTCTTCGTCGTTCATCGGCAACCGCTTATTTGGCCAAAGATACGATCAACACTAGCAACAATATCGTGTTCTCCAACCTGCTGATCGAACATGATGCCCATCGGGTAACGGCAGGTGGGCAGGAAGTAGCGCTCACTCCGAAGGAATACGAGCTTCTTCATTACTTGGCCTCATCTCCTGACAAAGTGTTCTCCCGAGAGGATCTGTTGAAGGACGTTTGGAACTATGAATTTTTCGGCGATCTGCGTACGGTGGACACACATGTGAAGCGTCTTCGTGAGAAGCTGAATAAAGTCTCATCCRATGCGGCTTCGATGATCACGACTGTATGGGGCGTGGGCTACAAGCTAGAGGTGCCCAAATAACGTGAAACTATGGAGAAGCGTCGTAGGGAAGCTGTGGATGACGATTATTATTCTAGTAGCCGTCGTTCTATTGATCAACGGAGTATTCATGGGCCAGTTTCTGAACACGAACTTCGCCAACTCCAAGGATCAGGAAGTCAGCCTTCAGAAGCTGGCTACGAAAGTTTCCCAAGACTTGACCACACACAAAGAAGATACGAATTATATGAGTGCCGTGAACGAGCTGCTAGCAGCCCAGGACGCGGCTCTGGTTGTTTTGAACGCCAAATTGGAAGACTCGTTCGCCACTCCTAGCTCAGCGGCATTTCCTAAGTTCAAAGCGATCGATATTTTCACGCAGGGCGAGCTGGATCGCGTCGTCGCCGGTGGAACAGATAAACGAATATTTGTTGACCCTAGCAGCGGCAAGCGCTTTCTAGCTGTAGCGGTCCCACACGCGATGAGATCGGATAGCTTGAGCGGCGGCCTTGTGATGATCTATCAATCGCAGATAACGCTTAGCTATACGCAAACGTATTTCCGTAATTTGTTCGCGATAGCGGCTGTAGTCGGATTCCTGCTTACGACATTATTCGCCTTCTTCTTATCGACCAAGATTACACAACCGCTACTGCAGATGAAGAAGGCTGCCGATTACATTACGATGGGGGAATATCGTACGCGAGTTCCAGTCACATCCAGCGATGAGATCGGGGAATTGGCTCAGACCTTCAACCATATGACCGGACGGTTGGAGGAGACGATTCACGCGCTCAATCATGAGAAGGAGCATTTGGCTAGCGTCCTGCGAAGTATGACCGATGCCGTTGTGACGCTGGATGCGGATGGGATTGTCATTCTGACCAATCCTCAGGGCGAGCGGCTGGTGCGGGAGTGGCACGACCTGGAATGGTCGGACGGACGATCACAGGGCGAGGAACAGCATGTTCCGGTACCGTTGCAATCGCTCTTTGAGTCAGTCGTTCAAGACAGCAGGGAGATGACATCAACGATTCATGTTCGGAGCAATGTGTATTCTGTGGTGATGGCACCCTTGTACGCGGGGGAGAGCTTGCGGGGGACTGTTACGGTGATGCGTGACGTCTCAGAGGAGTATCGGCTTGACAAGCTTCGCAAAGACTTTGTAGCGAATGTGTCCCATGAGCTGAGAACGCCGCTGTCGATGCTGCAAGGCTATAGCGAGGCGCTGCTGGATGACATCGTCTCGACACCCGAGGAGCGTCATGATGTCGCTCAGGTTATCCATGATGAGTCCTTGCGCATGGGGCGGCTCGTACAGGACTTGCTCGACCTGGCTCGCATGGAAGCTGGTCACCTGGAGATGCACTATGGTCCTGTTAACGTGAATGGACTCGTAATGCGGGTTCATCGCAAGTTTTCGGCCTTGTGCAGGGAGAAGGAGCTCAGTCTGAATGTGGATTTCCAGCCCGATCAGATTGATTTGCACCGAGCAGATGAGGATCGCCTGGAGCAGGTGTTGACGAATTTGCTTGATAATGCGATTAGGCATTCGTCGCCAGGAGGCGTCATTGAGGTGCGGGTTAAGGAGATAGCCGCCGCTAGTAATGCTCATCCTCCCATGGTTCAAATGCAGATTAGCGACCAAGGACAAGGTATTCCGCAAGAGGACTTACCTTATATATTCGAACGGTTCTACAAAGCGGACAAAGCCCGTACCAGAGGCAGTTCAGGCTCAGGAGGGACCGGGTTAGGTCTTGCTATTGTCAAAAATATCATCGATGCACACCAAGCGACGATATCGGCGGAAAGCGAACTTGGCCAAGGGACGACATTTTCTATCACCATCCCTAATCATTCCACATAATACAAAAGGATTTTTCCGAATAGCTTATCGGAAAAATCCTTTTTATGTTGAAGAAAGAAGACAAATCTTGTTAATCGTGGAACATTACACCTGTCTGCACCTGTCTGAGAGCTTACAGCATAATTTCGCGGACGCGCTTCAGCTCCGGCAGCTTAGCCAATTCCTCCAGCACATGCTTAGGCGACTTCTTATCAATTGTCAGCAGCATGACAGCTGATCCGCCGATATCGGTACGTCCTACTTGCATCGTCGCAATATTAACATCGTTGCTGCCGAGCAGAGTACCGACTTTCCCGATTATCCCGGGCTTGTCGTGGTGGGAAATGAGCAGGATGTTACCCTCAGGTGCAATGTCGACCGGATATGGCCCGAAGCGGACGATGCGCTCTCCGTAGCCGGCGAGCAATGTGCCGGACAGCCATCTCTCCTCGTCCTTAGTCTTAAGTGTAATCGTAACGAGATTCGTGAACGTTTGGACAGCTGTCGATTTCTCGATGATGACCTGCACTCCGCGCTGTTTCGCCAAGTGGGTCGCATTCACGATATTAACTTGCTCCTTGCCCAGGTGGTGAGACAGAACGCCCTTCAACACATAACGTGTCAACGGATTGATGTCGAAATCAGCCAAATCACCGGAGTAATTGATCTTAATTTCCTGAACGGCGCCTTCTGTAATCTGAGCCAGGGATAGACCGAGCTTCTCGCACAAATTGAAGTAGGGTTGAATTTTGTTCAGCACTTCCGCAGCGATTGGAGGCATATTCACGGCATTCCGGAACGGCGCGTCACGCAAGATGTTCAGCACTTGCTCGGACACGTCAATTGCGACGTTCTCTTGGGCTTCGATCGTTGAAGCGCCCAAGTGTGGGGTCACGATAATCTTAGGATGCTTCAGGAACGGATGATCAGGACGTGGAGGCTCTTCTTCGAATACGTCGAATGCAGCGCCGGCCACAATGCCTTCATCAATAGCTTCGACTAACGCCATCTCGTCGATAATCCCGCCGCGTGCGCAGTTGACGATACGCATACCACGCTTCATCACATCGAACTGCGGCTTGGAGATCATATGCCGGGTTTCCGGGGTGAGCGGTGTGTGCACGGTCATGAAATCCGCATTGCGAACAATTTCATCAACACTGGCGAGCTTGATGCCTAACTTCTCAGCACGTTCTTCGCTCATGAACGGATCGTAACCCATAATCGTCATTCCGAATGCGATGGCACGCTTGGCTACTTCAGTACCGATCCGCCCAAGCCCTAGTACGCCGAATGTTTTGTTGCGAAGCTCGACGCCGACGAACGACTTACGGTCCCAGACCCCGTCAACTGTCTTGCGATAAGCTTGCGGGATATGGCGAGCGAGAGCCATCATCATAGCGAATGTGTGCTCACAAGTCGTAATCGTATTGCCGTCCGGGGCATTGATGACGACGATGCCGCATGAAGTAGCTGCGTCAAGATCTATATTATCTACGCCTACACCAGCTCGGCCGATAACCTTCAGATTCACGCCGGCTTCCATAATACGCTTCGTTACTTTGGTCTGGCTGCGAACAAGCAAGGCATCGTAATTCGCCATGATGGCAACAAGTTCATCTTCACTAAGACCAGTCTGCTTATCAACAATCACGTCGGTTGCATCAGTCAACTGTTGTAGACCGAGGTCGCTGATCGGGTCGGATACTAATACTTTGTACATGGTTAAGTTCCTCCTTTAATAATAAAAAAACTCTCGAACTCCATACGACATCTGACGTATGAAGGGACGAGAGCTTATAATCGCGGTGCCACCCAACTTCGCTGCTTGCTTACACAGGCAGCCTTAGCGGTCATGTTATATGACCTAAAAGAGATAACGGTCTTGTGACCGCTCGCGCTTAATTCGTTCTAATAACGATTTTCGCGGAGTAGCTCAGGAGTGGAACAAGAGTAAAGCCAGCTCCCGGTTCGCAGCAACCACCGGTTTTCTGAAAGCGACATTTATCCGATTCTCCATCATAGCTTGTTATGTTGTTTGCTTGTTTCTTAATTTATCATGGCAAGCATGAGGTGTCAATCATTTAGAGACACATTAATGACAAGGGAGATTGCAGGGGTGAGGAAATAGACAAATATTCGACACAATTCAGACGATCTCACGATCCGGCTCATATCCTGATGCTATGAGCCCTTGAAGTAGATCGATAAATTCGATATTGTTGGGTATAGTGGCACTAACAACCGTCATGAAGGAGAAACCATTCTTATGAGTTACACGTATATTCACCCAAGGGTATTTGCACAGAAGCTGGAACAATGGTTGCCGGAAGAAGGAACCATCATTGATGTTCGTGAGCCGTACGAGTGGGACTACTACCACCTGGAGGAGAGCCGCCTGGTTCCGATGAACACGATACCGAACCGGTTGGAAGAACTGCCGACAGAAGGGAACTTGTACATTATATGTGCGCACGGGGTACGCAGTGAGACGGTGAGTCACTACTTGGCGGAACAAGGGTTTACGAATGTGATCAACGTGTCAGGCGGGATGGCGGCTATCGCCGAGCTTCGCGGCTTCGCTTACGATTAGTAGTGAATCCCAGAGGTAACGCACAACAGCCTGCACAAGTGGACCTTATGCAGACTGTTGGATGGATTTGCGTTATTGCTCGGAGAAGAATGGGAGCTGAGGTAACGTTTCGCCGTTGAAGTACTTTTGTTTACGTTGAATGAAATCACCTTGACGAATAGCGTTCGTTCCAATCAACGTATCGATCATGGCCGGGATGTCATTCAAGTTCATCTTCTTGGCTACCCCAGACGAGATCAGTTCTTCGATCCGGACGGTAATGTCCTGAGGGTAGACGGAAGTGTACAACCGATTGCTTAGTACAATATTGGCTGCCGTGTTATTTTTGATGATCAAGCTCATCTGCGACCATTCCTTCGTCGTCAGGGGAGATTTGCCTAATAACTCCAGCCCTTTAATATGAGGGTCGGTCGTTTCATTCCACTTGGTCATGGCCGCATAATATTGTTGCTGTCCTTGCAGGGCGAATCGCTTGGCTTCCATCAGGAATGCATCCTTGTCCAGTTCTGTTACCAGGACGCTCGCGTGCATACTGTTCGCCTTGCTCTGGAATTTCTTCAACGTATCGGAGAACAACTGCAAGCTTTTCATATAGTTTTGCTGTGCTTCTACCAATAAGGGTGATGTGCCAGGCATGGGTACGTTATACGCGACTTCAACCTTCTGAGCGGCCAGTCGGCTCAAATCCTTCATGACATCAGCAGGATCGATCGAGGGTGAGCCTTGGTCCAGCTGCTTCAACTGATCGAACCATTTCAACTGAAATTCCCTATAGGGAACGAGAACGCTGTGATAGAACGACACCAAGTGCTGCTGATCATATGCACCGGGCTTACGAGCTGCTTCTTCCTGATTTTTCATAAGGATCGAGTATTTTGTATCCGTTTTTTCTCTACCGATCTTGACCCCATAGAAAAACGCTCCGGCAATGCAGACCAGCATAAATACAATAATGAGTGAGAATAAATAATCCGCGCGGTTGAGTCGCTTTTCCATAAATTAGCTCCTTGTCCAATGTCGATACCTAGTATAGGGGATATTTGTTGAAATGTGAACCGTGTAGTTCAGGAGACCCATGAAAAAAATAAATTTCAAAAACATTCGGTTCCGCGTCGTGCAACCATCAGAGTTAACCGATCGACTGCTTCTGATCAACTTATATCTTACGCAGGCCATTACTCTTATTGTCGGCATCTTGGTCGTATTATTTCAGTCCCGAAATCCGATTCATTTATTCTCATTCCCAGGTAGCTATTCGGTTCTGTGGTGGGGAGTTGGTTTTGCAGCTGCTGTGCTAACTGTAGACCTGCTCATATCACGCTGGGTACCGGAGGAAGTATCGGATGACGGTGGTATTAATCAGATGCTATTCGGAAATCGTGCCATCTGGCATATTGTCGTGTTATCGGCGATTGTAGCTATTTGTGAAGAATTGTTGTTTCGGGGAGCGATCCAACACGCCTTTGGCCCTTATTGGACGAGTATATTGTTTGCAGCGATTCATATCCGTTACTTGCGGCACTGGATCATGACCGGACTTGTGTTTAGTATTAGCTATGGGCTAGGATGGATATATATCCAGACGAATTCGTTATGGACGCCTATCTTGGCGCATTTTATTATTGATTTGGTTATGGGATGCATTATTCGATATGGGAGGAAAGCGCAATGATTGGGGACGACAAGCAAACCGTCCTAGGTTCAATGGAACGGCCAGAACCGCTTATGAGTGAGGAGGATCGACGCCTTCCACCTCGTCGCATCATTCATCCGAATGACGCGTCCAAGTGGAGCCGCTGGTTTCAATTCAGCCTTGTCCTTATGTTGTTCATGCTCATAGCAGGTATGGTCGTATGGTACAAAG
>NZ_JBFUIX010000149.1:0-8003 GCF_056401635.1 Paenibacillus sp. P4_E11
CTGCATGCACTTCTGTGTTTCTTCTGCATGCACTTCTGTGTTTCTTAGCGTCTTCAATGCCCCTCCCCATGCTTCAACCTCGTCTAGAATGGCGTTAACCGTTTTCACATGATGCGGCGTCGGTTTGAAAGTACGGTAGTTTTCAAAATCAGTGTGGAGTGAAAAGCTGACCTGTGAACGAACGTGGGCAATTCGGAGCTCCGACAAAATCAATCTCAGGCTGTCCATGGCGCTACTACCACCTGACGCCCCATAGCTTACCAGGCCGGCTGCCTTGTTGTTCCACTCCTTGTACAAGTAATCGATGGCGTTCTTGAGCGCCCCGGACGTTGCACGGTTGTACGTCGGTGTTACGAAAATGTATCCGTCGAATGAAGCGATCTTCTCCGACCAAATCTGCGTGTGCTGCTTTGTATATTGGCCCATGACCGGCGACATCGGTTCATCAAGCAAAGGTAAATGATAATCTGCGATATCCACGAGTTCGTATTCAGCGTCTCTGCGTTTGTTCGCGATATCGTACACCCAGCGGGCTACGGTTTCTCCGTTTCGTCCCGGACGTGTACTTCCGATAATGATGGCAATCTTGAGCATGTTTGTTTCCTCCCCAATGTATGGAATATAATGTCGTTTCATCATCCTGATGGTTTTTTAAACTCTTTTCGGTTCACTCTTGAACGATTCGGTTTCATTTTATACGCTGACATTAGTGTCAGGGTCAAGAGTCAATTTCACTTTTCTTCAAGCAATCAACAGGAAGCGGATGGATTCGAGTCAAGTCGCCTCTACTTTCATCAAGTATGCGTCCTATATTGTCATTTTCTTCGGAGCCTAATACCTCCTCGTCAAATATGTTTTCCCGATGTTCTAGAATGGGGAAATGAGGCTGTAATATCAGAAAGGAGACCATCCTCAGTAGGCCGCAAACGTGGGCCTGGGGTGGTCTTTTTCGTTTTTTGCATCATGGAAGCTTGGAAACAAAACCAGAAGCCAGCGACTACAGGTCACCGGCTTCTGTATGGCTCCATGTTGGAAAGAATGCTAATGAAGATGAGTGGCACCGTGGTGGCGTAGGGCTTGCTCGCGATATCTTCGTTATTGGGGTCGCTCTCGACTACGACAAGTAGACGGCTTTGGTCGATCCACGCCCCCAGATATTGCCGCAACGCCTCGATCGCTTCTACGGTTTGAGCTTGACGCTCGAATATCGCGATTAGCTGTGACATGGAACACACCTCCAGATTAGAATTATAATCGCGAAGCCGAAGCGTGTTGGAGGTTGACGACCAGAAGCAGCACTTTGCCGCGGTCCAGTTCGGCCTCGTACATATCGGCTTCCAACTTCGTTAAACCTGTTGCGATGAGCTTCGCGCGTAGCTCGTCACCTCTCGAGCGGAACAGATTCGCCATCGTGGTCAGGAGGCCTTCCTCTTCCACACTGATTGTATTAATATCTGCCGCTTCCGCTAGTTCGTTCGTACGGTCCTTGGAATGAGCGAGCACATAAATGTCCTCGCGCTGGATACCTTGTCGGTGAAGCCGATCGACCGCTTCCATCGCGCGGGCTGCATTGTCTAAGACTTTGATATAATGATTCGGTTTCATAGGAAACACCTCCGGGTTGGATTCGTCGCCAGTGCGACCATCTACGCAATCGTATCCGCAATCGCCTGACTTACATTCCTTACCCCGTGAAAGGGGAGGTGAATCAATGAGTAGGCTAGCAGCGGTCCATCCTAACTTAAGCATAACGAGGCTGCCGTTCGATGTCGGCAGCCTCGTTTACAATTGCTTATTCAGCTCTCGTCTCCCTTGGCCTATTTCAGTTGAATATAAAAGGCTGTTCCAGGAGGGTTTGGGGCCCTTTAGGAACAGCCTTTTTCAATTACAGTCTTTTTCACTCGAACCTTTTACACCGTAACAGTATGTGGCAGCTCCACGGAAACCTCACGTCGGGACTCCGCCGATCGTAGCACACCGTCAATGATCGCTTGCTGGATCAGAATTTGTTCGCCCGGTATCGGAGCTGGCCGGCCATCTCGGACCGCTTCCGCGAAGTCGCGTACCTTCTCGTCGAACAAGTTCAGCGAGTGCTGAATCAGCGGAATTTCAGTCTGCGTATGGCCGCCGAATTCATCGTGGAACAACATCATCGAGCCGACTTTGCCATCCCACACCCCAGACCAAGGCCCGGTCCCGAACGGGATCACCTTCAGTCCGGCTTCGTTGCCGAGGAACATCGTCGCCCCAAGCGTATCCATGTGCATCGCCCAGGAGATCTTGAAGTTCAGCACCAGATCATTCTCGAACCGGACAAGCGCGACCCCGAAGTCTTCGACCTCGAAGCGATCCGCTTCTTTGTGGTGCAGCGGGTTGCGGCCGAAATGGCTCGACGTGTACGCCGATACTGTCAGCGGACGCGGATACCCGAGCGTATTAAGTGCCATGTCGAGTGAATAACAGCCGATGTCCGCCATTGCGCCAGCGCCCGCCAGCGCCTTGCTGATAAACGTGCCGCCTGGCATACCCCGCCGGCGGCCGCCGCCCGTCTCCACGTAATATACGTCTCCGAGGCGGCCGGATTGAACGATCTCCTGCAGCCGCTTCATGTTCGGGTCATAGCGCGGCTGAAAGCCGATCGTCAGCATATTGCCCGTCTCGCGGGCGGTCTCCGCCATCTCTAACGCCTCTTGTAGCGTCACAGATATCGGCTTTTCCAGCAGAACCTGCTTGCCTGCGCGTAGCGAGTCAACTGCAGTGCGGTGATGCGAGACGTTCGGTGTGCAGATACTGACACCATCCAGCTCCTGCTGAAGCAGCTCCAGATGACTGTCGAATGCGGCCGCTTCGGTCAAGCCTTGGTCTTCGACGAACTGCTTCGCCCGTCCGGGAACAACATCGGCCACTGCGACGATATCTACGTATGGGAGCTTTCGGTAACTGGCGACGTGCGATCTGGCAATGCCTCCGCTACCAATAATGCCAATCTTCAATCTCTTGCTCATGGGTACGCTTCCTTCCATTAGAGGGTATCAGGCGTTGCCCCTCCATCTTGCATGCGTCGGTAGGCTGCTGGTGTCATGCCATACTTCTGTTTGAATACGGGAAACAAATAGGTCGGCGTCGCATAACCATGGGCTAAAGCAATCTCCTCGATGGAGCGGCCCGTGTTGAGCAGATCGGCGCACACCGCCGAGAGCCGTACATGCTCCAAATAGTCGCGGAACGTCGTCCGGCCTTCGCTTTGGAAGATGCGTTGTAGCTGACGGGAGCTGACGTTGACCCGCTCGGCCACTTCCTCTAGCGAGATCGGCCGGCTCTCATTGTCCTGAATGTATTGGGTCGCAAGTTCGTAGCGATGGCCATTCATGTCCCTCTCTGGAATGCCGGGTTCCGAGCTGGCTGCGCCGAATACACGGGTCGAGCGCAGCAATATCTGGATGACGGCCTGCTTAAGGAGCGTGTAGAAACCTGGCGGCTGCTCCTCCCAGGCCCGGTATGCATCGAGAAATCCGCCCATCGCGTTGTATGTGTCCCAGACTGTAGTTAAGGGAACGCTGTTCAGTACGCCGATACACGTCTCGGCTTCACTGCGCTCCAGCTCTGCCCCCCACCCTCCATCCGCTCCGCCATCTATCGGCTTCAAGGGAATGAACTCAATATGCAAGCACAACTCATGCATAGGATCCTCGGAGTCGGATTGTTGGGAGTGAATAACGTCTGGACCCGTTACGTAGAACTGTCCTTCGTGCAAATCATAGGTCTGATCCACGATGGTTACATTGCCCTTACCCTTAGCAATAAAGTGGAATTCGAATTCCGAATGTTTATGAGTAGGGATGAAATTACCCTTACCGAATATCGCCAGGTGGCAGCGAAGCACGCGAACGCCGAAGTCACCCCACCTGAAGCGGATGTCCAATCGATCAAGCGCATGAGGGTTGGGCAGCATCCGAGCGAACGGGAATGGCAGCGGTGCCGCCTTCCGTTCGAAGCGCGGCTTGTCTTCTTGGTTGATCCCCTTCCCCTTGCGCATGTCTTATCCTCCATATGCTTTGTTAATCCTTATTTAAGCTAGCTCGATTAGCTTTACAGGACGACCTTCCGCTCCGGAACGATTCGCCGCTTCCATCAATCTTGTCAATTCGATGGCCATCTCTATATTGTCCGTCGCTTCGGTTCCGTTCAACACATGCCCGACCCACTGATCGAAGGCCATCGTTCCGTCGTCTGGAAGCGGAATGTCTTCCCAGGCTCCGCTGCCCTTGCTGTAACGAATCTGCAACCGGTTGTCCGGGAAGCCGAACAACAACGAGCCCTCTGTACCGTGAAGTTCTATCGAGAATGGAGAATGTGGATTAACGAAGCCAGCCTCGACGATCCCCACCGCACCGTTTGCGTATTGGAGCGTTGCTACGGCATTGTCTTCTACTTCTTTGCCGGTTACATATCCGAAAGAAGCACTGACGGATTCGGGAGCGCCGAGGAAACGACGGACCAAGTACATCGGATGACAGCCGAGGTCGATCAGCGCGCCGCCGCGACATTGTTCCAGTGAATAGAAATGCGCAGGGAGCCAATTCGCGATGGCGCCGCCGTGCGATAACCGAGCGCGGGCAAGGGTCAGACGACCGAGTAGCTCTTGTGCCAGCACAGTCTCGATCGCCTGCGTATACCCATGGTAGAGCCGCGGCAGTGATACTGTCAGCTTAATACCGGCGTCACGGACGGCTGCAAGAATGTCCCGTACTTCTTGGTATGTCGCAGCCACCACTTTTTCCGTGAAGATGTGTTTGCCGGCTTTCGCCGCCTTCACCATAACCTCACGGTGAATATTCGTAGGTGCATCCACAACAACCGCATCAATTCCACCATTCTTCAACATGTCGTCCAACGATTCATAATATTGAACGCCGTACTTGGCCGCTTTTTCTCTTCCTCGCTCGGGGTTTTCGTCCCAAATTGACGCGATTTCGGTTTCTGGATTGGCGATCACCTGTCGCGTATAATCTTCCGCATGCACATGCCAATAACTGATCATTCCAACTCGAATCACAAGTCTCACCCTTTACTTTAAATATACGACACAATGTGAAGATACCATATACGCAACATTTGCAATAGTGGACTTTTGTGCCATCAAAACTATAGTTTTGCGACATTAGAGTTCAATGAATWTTGTAGCCACATTATTGCAGAATTCCCTGTCATGCTCCACAAAAAGAATAGTTGGCGAGTATTCAAGCAGTAACTCTTCAATTTGCATACGAGAAATAATATCAATAAAATTAAGAGGTTCATCCCAAATATGCAAATGAACGTTCTCACTCAGACTTTTTGCAATCAGCACTTTCTTCTTTTGCCCTCCGCTAAAAGCGGAAATATCCTTTTCAAATTGAATTCTGGAAAAATCAAGCTTTCGTAAAATCGATTTAAAAAGGCTTTCATCAATCCCGTTGTTCGCAGCATAGTCAGATAAATTGCCTTGAAGATGGGAGGTGTCCTGTGATACATAGGATATTTCCAACTGACTATCCTTCCTGAAGGTGCCTGTATAGTTTAGATCCTCACCGCAAATAAGTTTGATGATACTTGATTTTCCTGAGCCGTTTTTACCCGAAATAGCAATTCGCTCCCCTTGCTCAATAGTAAAACTTATATCAGCACAAACCATCTTCTCACCGTAAAAAATCGAAACCTGATCAAGCTCAGCGAGTTGGTTTTTATGAAAAGCAAGTTGCGAAATTTCTAAGCTGTCAGAGTTTTCGATATTTTTAAGGAGCTTAGACTTTTCCTCAATAGCAGTTTGCTGTCTTTGCTCAATTGCTTTAGAGCGTTTCATCATTTTAGCAGCCTTGTGGCCAATATATCCTTTATCTACCTTAGAACCGGAATTTCTTGTTCCGTTTTTTGTTTGCTCCACTGCGTGTGACCAGTTGCCCGTTCGCTTAGCAGAATCCGACAATCGTTTAATGTCTTTTCTTAGCTTTTCGTTCTCTGCAAGCTCAAAGTTATCTTGTCTCTTTTTATTTTCCCACCAACTGGAAAAGTTACCTTTTTGAATTTCAATGTTGGTCTTATTGATTGAAAGGATGTGGTCTACACAGTTATCAAGAAATGATCTGTCGTGAGACACCAAAATATATCCACTTTTGGTATTGAGATAATCACTGACCAGTTTTCTTGCATGCATATCAAGATGATTGGTTGGTTCATCAATCAACAGAAAACTATTTTCCTTAATAAATAATGCAGCCAATAACACTTTCGTTTGCTCTCCGTTAGACAATGAATCAAAGGGCCGATATAAAACCTCTTCTGAAACCTTAAGCAATGAAAGCTCACGCACTAATTTCCAATGCAGATAGTCTGGATAAATATCGTTGATTAAATCAAGCGTATTGTTTTCCTTGTTCTCGACATGGAAAGGGAAATATTCAAAACTGACATGAGCAGAAATATTTCCGCTGTATTCATATTTTCCAAGCAACAAGTTGAGAAATGTTGTCTTCCCTCTACCGTTTCTCCCCGTAAATCCTAATTTCCAATCGGTATCAATTTGAAAACTTACATTCTCAAATATGTTATCGTAACTGCTATCATAAGCAAACGTTAGGTTTGTAACATTTATTAATGACATAAACTATTCCTCCTGTATGAAAAAAATAAAAGCTACAAGAAAGTTACTTTCTTGTAGCTCAATTAAATACAGCAAATCCAACCCACTACGGAGTTAGATAAGGATATATTGTTTGAGTGAAAAGATATAGTAACTTTCTTGCCTATAAAAAATAAAACATGCGAAAAATACCGCTTGTATTGTTTTATTATTTTTATAATTAGCAAGAAAAAATTACATTATCCTTTTCAACTCCAATCATTAAATTAGAAGTATCGTATCATACCTTTTTATAAATTTCAACAAACTCCATTTAACTTCTTTCCGAGAGAAGTCCCCTTCCTCTTCAGGGGAGGGGATGAGTTTCGGCTAGGCGAAGCCTAAAGCTATTGACTTTGAACTAAATCCAATTGCCTATTACAATCGCTAATGGCTTTTTTGAACGAAGTCGAAAAAACTACAACATTTTCCAACAAGGAAATGGAGTTACAACAACGATCATGTTCACGTTCTATTCAGAGCATCCTAACATGGAACTATCGAAATTGCATAATGATAGATTGTATCCTATCATTAGCTCAGAAAGCGCTGTCAATGAGAACATTTGTTTGGTATAATCAGTTCAAACAAACGTTCTTATTTTTTGATGTGGGAAGGTAGGCAAGAGCCGATAAATCTGATTACATGTTCAGAAACGGCAGGATCATCTATTACCATTTTGACCCTATCGAGAATCAGGAAAGGAGGAGAAAACGAAGTGATCCGATGTGTGAAAACAGCGTTTCAAACTTCAAAAGCCAACCTGGATCGACTATTTGAGTGCAATCGCATTTCAGCACAAATTTGGAACGAGTGCCTATCTCTTGCCAAGGACTTTGCCACCCAACACAACGGAAAATGGATTGGAAAAACAAAACTTCAAGCAGCATTGAAACATCGATTTCCCTTGCATTCACAGTCCATACAAGCGGTTAGCCATAAATATATATTTGCACGAGACAGCGCAAAACAAACTATAAGCAAAGGTTTAAATAGAAAGTACCCCTACAAGAATAAAAAGCATTTCAATACGAAATGGGTAGACCAATCGTTCAAAATAGAAGGCAATGTGATTGAACTGAGTTTAGGTATTCAAGACGGGAAACGACAACGACCGATCCAAATCACCGTACCTCACTTGCCAAATGCAGAAATCAAAGAAATTGAACTTGTGTTTGACCGGAAACTGATGGTAGCCATGAGCTATGAAGATGGGAAAGCAGCAACGGAAAACCAAGGAAATCAAGTTGTTGGTGTTGATTTGGGTGAAATTCATTCCATCACAGCGACGACCACAGAAAACAAAGCTGTCATCATCACAGGAAGAAAAGTAAGGAGCATACAC
>NZ_JBFUIX010000150.1:0-7955 GCF_056401635.1 Paenibacillus sp. P4_E11
CGCTTAGTGTATTGACAGTCCTAATCGCTCTATTAGCATGGAAATTCAAACCAAGGAGGATCACGCATGATTAAGGAGAAGCAGCTCATCGCCATGTTCGAGAATTGTCATGATGTCGTTACGAAGACGATAGGAGAGACCTTGCTGATCTTCGCTGAAGGCATGTGCGATCAAAGCCTCATGAACAAATTGCGGCTTCCGACAACCGTGGAACGGAGAGGACATTCCGAACTGCATAACTCATCTGACATCCTATTGGATTCATTCGATATAGGGGATGATGAACAACTTATCATCAATGCCGTATTCGCCGGAAAGCTTGTACTATTCAACAAGTCGGACGGTTTGTTGTACTGTGCTGACTTCGGCTGCCTTCCTCAACGTAATCCAGAAGATTCCAACTCCGAGAATAGTAACATAGGTCCGCGTGACGCGCTTACGGAGAGCATCGTGACCAACTCCGCACTCGTTCGCAAACGACTGCGCACGAATAAGCTGCACAATGAGCAGTTTATCATTGGTCGCAGATCACAGACTAGAATTTCTCTCTTGTATATGGCCGATATTATATCCAGTGACATCCTGAATAACGTCCGCGACCGTCTTAATCAGATTGAGATTGACGCGATCATCAGCGGTGAGCAGTTGTCTGGTCTCCTGTCGGACTCCACATTCACACTTGTGCCGAGACACGGCACAACGACACGTCCCGATATATTATCAGAAGCCTTGCTTGCAGGGCGCTTTGTTATCTTAATTGATGGTCTGCCCATAGCGTTGACAGGTCCTGCTAACCTCGCTCTGTTGTTATTCGCGGCCGAAGACGTTCACTCTCCGCAGCATTATGTGGCGTTCATCAGCCTAATCCGGGTCTCTTCCATCTTGATCACGTTGTTCCTACCTGGCTTCTGGATCGCATTAACGACGTTCCACMAAGACCAGATCCCATTCCCGCTCCTTGCTACTATTTCTGTTGCTAGTGACGGGACCCCCTTCATCGAACCTCTGGAGCTCTTCCTAGTACTCCTTATGTTCCAGCTGTTCATGGAGGCTGGCAACCGAATGCCGACCTCCATCGGAAGCATGCTGTCCGTAGTAGGCGGGTTAATTATCGGGGATGCCGCCATTCGTTCTGKAATCGCCTCCCCGGCCACCTTGCTGATTGCTGCGATCTCGAGCACATCTTCATTCGTCTTGATGACTAATGCACTAGGCGCTGGTACTATTCTAATTCGTCTGTACGTCCTACTTGCTTCATCTTTTATCGGAATGTTCGGATTTCTTTTATCCGCGTTTTCCGTCATCTTGTATGCGGCTTGCCAACGCTCCTACGGTGTCCCGTTTCTTGTCCCTATATCGCCTGTCAGGTTTCCTGACTTCTTCTAYACGATCTTCTACATGCCGTGGAAGAAACGTAAGCAACGGCCCAAATTTCTTAATGTGAAGGATAAAGGCAAGCAGCCGAAAGGGGACAATTCCTAGATGGCCATCCGTTTGCTCCGTTCCATCTTGGCTTCAACACTCATGCTCTCCCTGTTAGTAGGTTGTTGGGACGCGGACAGCATCGAGAAATTGGACTATGCGAAAGCGCTGGGCATCGATCTCGTCGATGGACAGTATGTTGTGTATTTACAACTCCCTAACTTGTCAAGTGCGGCTAAGAAGGATGGCCCTATCCCAGAAGTGCCTATTAAGTCATGGATTGGCATCGGGAAGGGAGACTCGGTCAATGAAGCCATTGGACAAATCTTTCGAAGCGCGCCCAAGAAGATCGTCTGGGGGCATACAACGGCGATGATATTTAGTGACCGGATGTTGCAAAGCAAGGATTTTTATTCCGTCCTGGAAGACTTGAACCGCTTCCGCGAGTTCCGCTATACGATGTGGATTTATGGGACAAAAGCATCGTTCTCGGACCTGTTCTCCGTTTCTCCGACATTCGAAGCTTCGAGATTGTTCACCATCATGCAAAATCCGATTGATAATTACGATAGGTATTCTTATGTGCTGCCCATTCGACTTCATGACTACATGTTCGGCTTTCAAAACAAAGGAGCTTGGGCGATCATTCCCTCCCTCGCTATTAATTCTGACAATTGGCAAGCAGGGAAAAAGCCTCACATGATGCATGTTATCGACGGTGTCTATACGCTTCACATGGAGACGTATAGCGGATATTTCCCTCTGGACACCGTCCAGGGCATGCGGTGGTTGGAGCCACATACACGCAGTTCTTCCCTTAAACTGACTGAAGGAGACAAAACCTTAGCAGTCTTGACGATTCAGAACCCAAAATCCGCTATCGAGATCCGCCAGGAAGAGGGCAATGAGAAGATTGATGTGAAGATCAAGCTAAATGCTACATTAACAGAGCTTCATTCCGATCTAACTGCGAAACAACTAATTGAGAAAGCGCAGAAACTAACTGAAGAACAAATCCGCAGCACCTACCTAGCGGGACTGAAGAGCAAATCGGATTTACTGCAGCTTAGTCAGCATCTCTATATTAAGAATCCGAAGCGTTACAATGAACTGACGAATAATGGAGAAAAGCTGTTTCTGCAGCCGGATTCCCTAGGCAAGATCGATGTCGATCTCGACATCCAATATCTTGGCAAATACAAATTTGTTAAATAATGATTCTACATTTCACTTGCGGCGGCATGTAGACAGTCATTCCAGTTCCCGGTCATGAACTTAGACATCGGCTACGATACAACTCCGCAGGAAGTACGTGACGCGATACGCGTGAAGAACTGTCGTTTATGACCATTTGCCGGGTATGGGCTCGGCAACAAATGGCCGATCCAACAGCATCTAATCGGCTCGAAGCAATTGAAGCCTTTCTTACTTCCAACCGCCCCGATTAAGGGGGGGGCTGGAAGTATTCCGCTTTGTAGAACGTCATCGCAGCATCATGCTGAAACCCCTGAATGACAAAGGTGGTCAAGGCATTATTCGGCTGTCAGCATCTCCAGTGAAGGCATCATCGGTACGTCAAATTACCGGTATATATAACGTGCAAAACAACGAAACTCGTCCAGAAGAACGGCAGCGGCGACTGGCAGCTCACCGGGATGGCCCACCGGGAAGGACCGCTGCACTAGATTACATCCAGCCTGAAGACAGGCGGTCACGCCTTCGAAATGGCCGCTTACTTGAAGCAGTAGTTCGGTACTGCTCGCGGTGACGCTTTGACCCAGTGCGCGGACCAGTTGCCTCCTATAACCCCAAGTATTTGGAGCGATCCTATGGGATCCGACTGTCTGAGCTTGGGATCGACTTAGCCGTTGACCGCTCGGGGAACATGTGGCTGCTTGAGGTCAACATCAAGCCTGGTCGACGCGTCATCCATCAAGTATATGGTTACCTGTAAAAGACATTGCTACATGAGTAAGTGCAGCAGTTCTTTGGGCTCACCGTTTGCGCCCCCCTGCTCTCGCACAAGGATGGAATTTTATCGATCTAATTGAAAATGTGTATCCCGGTCAGTATTACCCTTGGGAGTTCAAACAAGTTTCGAATGGATACTGGTAAGGGGAACGTGGGCGACAACGAGCAATCGAGACGATTAGGTATGTGATTGAAACTAAATGCGGCATTCCTCATCATTTGATTCCGCAACAGATTAACTATCTTTTTTAAGGAAAATAGACTTGTGGGTATTTTAATGTATTCGGAGATTCTCCATATAATATAGTGAATGCTATATACCCCAACTATTTCCATCCATAGGAATTATCTAATGTACCCCCGTAGTGTCGACTGCTGGTATCCTGTAGCCCAGGGATCCGGAGCGATCCGTTGGCCATTCGTACAAACTTATATTTTGGAGATAAAACAAGGGTTGAAGCGGAGAAAAGCACCTTCTTTCCCCTCTAGCTCAGCCAACCGACTAATAGTCTATAATTGCCGGCTGCCTAGCGATGCAAACGTATTTACAACTAAAACTGTTCCATGTAACCAGTTCGGCTTTAATTGTTCAATATTCCGAGCAAGAAGAGCCATTACCTTTCTACCAATCAGTCCTTCGGTCAACTGGCGACCAGAGAAGTAAGGGGGTACCGCAAACAAACAGCGGGAAACGTGAAGGATGGGCAGAGTAACTACCCGATTCAAGGACGCTCCCATGGCGGGACCCGGCTTGCAGCTCCCGTTCTATGCCATATCCAGCTCAGGCGTTATTAGCAGTCGCTTACATCGATCAGAGGACCCGGTCCTAATGATAATCGGTCAATCGGGACACAATAGAAAAAGTTAGAAAGCTCAGGTTGGAAGAAGGTCGAAGACATGAAATTCATCAAAAAAAAAGCTAACGATAATCGCTTGGCTGCACATGACTCTGAATACCAGCAGCCAGTTCAAACCAAATCTTTAATAGCCAGCCTGTCGGAAAATATTCAGCGAATTAATGAAGCTCTCGGAAACAGCGACGATATCATAATAAGGGAAATTCGGATCGGCCCTGGAAAACAGCTTCAAGTTGCCATGTTATATACCGAAGGGTTGGTCGATACCAAATCTGCTCAACAGTATATCATGGAAACGATCATGTCGGACATCGAACTTACTGGTCCAAATCTAATACAGGATATGAAGGACTGTATCCTAACGGTAGGAGACATTCAGGAAGTAACGGAGTTTGACACGCTTTTAACTTCCCTCCTGTCTGGCGATGTCATCCTTTTGTTGGATGGATATGTACAAGGTTTTATGATCGGCATGAGCGGTTGGGAAAGCCGCAACGTGAGCGAGCCCGCCACCGAATCGGTCGTTCGGGGACCGAGGGAAAGCTTTAACGAAAAATTGCAAACGAATACGGCATTAATCCGGAGAAAGATCAAAGATCCGAATCTATGGCTCGAACGAAAACAAATCGGCAGGGTGACGAAAACGAGTGTAGCCGTCATGTATATTCACGGCATCGTCAATGACAAAACTGTCGAAGAAGTGCGCACGCGTCTCGATCGCATCGACATCGATGGCATTCTCGAAGGCGGCTATGTCGAGGAGTTGATCCAGGATGAAACATACTCGCCGTTTCCGACCATTTATAATTCGGAACGTCCGGATGTGATCGCAGCCGAGCTGCTTGAAGGGAAAATTGCCATTTTAGTGGATGGGACCCCGAATGTACTCATCGTCCCTGCGTTGTTCATTTCTTTCTTTCATTCCATGGAAGATTACTTTCAACGTGCCGACATCAGCAGTTTGATCCGCTTCCTTCGTGTCATCGGCTTCATAATCGCTCTGCTCGGTCCGTCGCTATATATCGCCATCACCACGTTTCATCAGGAAATGCTGCCGACACAGCTCCTGATCGGATTGGCGGCTCAACGGGAAGGCGTACCCTTCCCCGCTTTTGTTGAAGCACTCATAATGGAGGTGACGTTCGAAATATTGCGGGAAGCCGGTTTGCGAATGCCGAGGGCGATCGGGCAAGCGGTATCAGTCGTCGGAACGCTCGTCATCGGGCAAGCAGCGGTTGAAGCAGGTATCGTTTCCGCTGCTATGGTCATCGTCGTCTCGATTACCGCGATTTCCGGCTTTGTTTTTCCTGCCACCAACATGTCCATGGCGATTCGCATGCTGCGATTCCCCTTAATGGGTCTCGCCGCTTCCTTCGGTATATTCGGGATTATCGTCGGGGTCATTGCGCTTGTTCTGCACTTGTGCAGTTTGCGTTCGTTCGGCGTCCCTTACATGAGTCCGTTTGCTCCCATTATTGTCGACGATCTGAAGGATACGATCTTCCGGGTTCCTCACTGGGCCATGTCATCCCGTCCCAGGCTGATCAGTCAGAAGAACGTCAGACGTGAACGAAATGCGCCCCCGAAGCCGGATACCCGGACATGAGAGCCGTGCGATGGCATCTGGCATCCGGGCGACAGCTTGATTAAAGGGGAATGTTCATGGTACGAAAGCTGTTCTTATTGTTCCTATCCGCCGTCCTTCTCGTAACCGTTACGGGATGCTGGAACCGCCGGGAATTGAATACGCTCGCTATCACAGTCGGAATTGGCATTGACAAAGAAGGAGACAAATACAAAGTATCCGCACAAGTTGTCAATCCGGGAGAGGCTGCTTCCAGAAAAGGCGTCGGCATCCGTTCGCCAGTCATCTTATATCAGGCTACCGGATCTTCCGTTTTTGAAGCGATTCGTAAAATGACAAAGGAAAGTCCGCGGAAGATTTACTCTTCCCATGTACGAGTCGTTATTATAGGCGAATCGATGGCGAGAGACGGTATTGGGAAAGTGCTCGATTTCTTGTCGCGGGATCACGAGTTTCGAACCGATTTTTACGTCGTGGTGGCGAGAGAGGGCGAAGCGGCAAACCTTCTGTCGATCATGACTCTACTGGAAAGCATCCCGTCTATCGAACTGTTCAATTCCCTCGAATCTTCACAGATGGCCTGGGCGCCCACGGTAAAAGTCACGTTGAACAAGCTGATTTCCGACTTGACCAGCGAAGGCAAACATGCTGTATTGACCGGAATCAAAGCGACAGGGGACATCGAAACGGGGAAAACGGGGAAAAACATCAATGCCATCGTACAAGAAAGCCGTCTTAAGTCCGTCGGATTGGCGGTATTTAATGGCGATAAACTGGTCGGCTGGTTGGATGAAACCGAAAGCAAGGCTTATAACTACATCACAGATCATGTAAAGAGCACGGTCGGGTATGTACCATGTCCGGATGGGGGCGGAATTTCGGTAGAGGTCATTCGCTCGAAAACGAACGTCAAAGGAAAGCTCGCAAATGGCACCCCTGCGATCGATGTGAACATTCGAACGGAAGCGAACATGGGAGAAGTAGCATGCCGTATCGATCTGACCAAAACGGAATCGATCGAGGAGCTCGAAACAATAGGCGAGAATGTAATAAAGGAGTTTGTCGAAGCGACAATCAAAAGGGTGCAAAAACAATACAAAGTAGACATTTTCGGATTTGGAGAAGTCTTCCATCGTGCGGAACCGAAAACTTGGAAAAAGTTTGAAAAAAAATGGGATAAGCAGTTCATCAATCTGCCGGTTAATGTGAATGTCGATCTCAAGATCCGGCGTCTCGGCACCGTAAACAATTCTTATCTCGAAGAATTGAAGAAATAAAGGAGCGGTCCAGATGTGGAAATTTAGCGGGATACTTGCAGTAACCGCCCTAATCGCGCTGCTTGAAGTTCCTCAGCTTTGGAAAAAAAAATTAGTGAAAGAACTGTGGGTATTTGCCATCCTGCTGTTGGCCGGGGCAGGACTCAGCTTTGCGCTTGCCATGCATGCGCCCATCCCAAACCCACTTGATTTGCTTACATGGGTTTACAAGCCGATCAGCGATGCCGTAATGAAACTTTTGAGCTGAGGGAGTCTCGCAACAGATGCTGGAAAAAGGCAAAATTAACATTCGACAATTTACGATACTGGTCGCTCTTATAACCATTGGCGATTCGATTCTCAATTTGCCGGCCGTCCCCGCATCAGAGGCGATGCAGGATGCATGGCTGTCTGGTATCATCGGATTGATCGCCGGGCTGCTTGTCGTTTATTTGATCGGAACGGTTGGCCGGCTGTATCCTCGTTTAACTCTGATCGAATACAATACCAGAATATTGGGAGTGTGGGTCGGAACAGCCGTCTCTCTCTTCTTTTTGGCTTATATCTTCTATAATGCTGCGGCACTTGTGAGGATAATCGGCGATTTTATGACTACGCAAATCCTGCCGGAAACCCCCGTCGACGCTATCCATATTTTGTTTCTGGGTGTCATCGTCATGGCCCTGCGGCTTGGGCTTGAAACCATCGCTCGAGCAGGGGAGATGTTTTTCCCCTGGTTTGTGCTGCTTTTCATTGGGCTCGTCCTGTTTCTTTCCCCTCTGGTGGATGCCAAACAATTGCAGCCGATCCTTGCGGAAGGAATAAAGCCAGTTTTACGGGGGGCCATTTTCCCCACCACCAACC
>NZ_JBFUIX010000151.1:0-7865 GCF_056401635.1 Paenibacillus sp. P4_E11
GATCACACAATGCGCTTCCGCGGCGACAACGCCTCCGCCTTCCCGGACATGGCCGGCCATCGTGGCAAGAGAACGCGGATTGGCTCTTACATGCCTGGGTTATGGGGGGAACTGCCACATGGAGCCGATGGTCGCCCGAATGATCCGCGATTTGCCGGCCGAGATGATTTCCTTGTGCCTCGGAATCAACGTTTATGGAGCCAACAGCTTAAGCCCGCGCACCTTCCTCGCTTCCGTCATCGGATTCATTCAGATCATTCGCGAGAAGCATGCCCGAACGCCCATCCTCGTCATCTCGTCAATTTTTAGCCCGGAGCGCGAAGAGCAGGAGAACGCAGTGGGGTTTACGTTGAAAGGAATGAGGGAGGAACTGGAGAAAGCCGTCCGATTGTTGAATCAGCATGGGGATCAACAGCTGTTTTTTATACACGGTCTGGATCTGCTGAGCGAACGGCATGCGCATCATCTTCCGGATAAGCTTCATCCTGATCCAGACGGATACGAGATCATGGCCGGGCATTTTATCGAGAAATTAGACCGGCTCGGACTCGGGACTCGGATTTCAAGTATATGAGGAACGAATGCCGGGTGAATAGACATGAGCATGACTATGGCGTCGGGCGTTTGGCCCACGATGATTCCGCCCTTTGCCGAGAACGGTGAGATTGACTATCCGGCATTGGAGCGATTGTCGATTGGTACATTGAAAATGGTGTAGACGGATTGTACGCGGTATGCCAGTCCAGCGAAATGTTCTGCCTGACGCTTGAGGAGCGGGTTCGGGAATGAGTAGTTCAATGAAACAACAAAAACGGAGTCCCGCGGGTTTGCGGGCTCCGTTTTCTAATCCGTTTGGATGCGTTATTTTGCCACTGAGACCGTAGCCTGCAGCAAAATCAACTAAAAGAACACGATAACTCTATACTCCACTAGGGCAAGGCCAACAGCATGATTTCGGTGGCCTCGTTGCGAAGGGGAACGATTATATACGGTATGCTTATGCCGTGGGGAAGAGGAACTTTAGTGTAGGGGCCTACGTCTAATCATATAAAGATGTATCCAATGGAGGCTATTATGAAAACTTTTATTTACATGGTACGACATGGCGAATCACCGAAGACAGAAGGAACTGAGAGAACAAGAGGGTTAACAGATCAAGGAAAATCAGATGCTGATCGAATAACTGAATTATTGCAAGGAGAGGGGATCGAGGTATTCGTTTCAAGTCCATACCAACGAGCCATCCTAACCATTCAGGAGTTAGCTCGACGTTCAGGACAAGAAATTTTAGTATTTGAAGATCTAAAAGAAAGAATTTTTTCTAATGAAAACAGCCGAATGCCCGATAAGGAATTATTCCCTTTGTTGAAGAAGTCGTTTGCTGATCCACACTTTGCCTTAACGGGAGGGGAGTCGAATGCAGGTTGTCAGAACCGGGCTATCACGGTCTTGAAACAATTATTAAAGATCTATCGAGGACGGAAAGTAGGAGTAGGTACTCATGGAGCTGTAATGACCTTGATGATGGGGTACTACGACACTCAGTTCGATTTGAATTTTTTACTGCATACTTCCAAACCAGATGTATATAGAATGGAGTTCAATGATCAGGAATTAGTAGAGATTAAGAGATTGTGGAATATCTAGATACAAGGCGGTGAACGATTTTGCAAAAGAAAGCGGTTGCTGTTCTAAGGTTCTCCGAGTGGACCCTGCTTATTTTGTTTATTGGTTTTGCTGTTCTGATCTCTTCGCCCTTCTCGGACATGTTCAGCTTTGGCAAAGATATCCGGCATGCCAAACGAGAAGGTATCTATTTTGATGCGAATACACATTTCCAGACCTACTTTGGTAAGTCTGTACGTTTAGATGGCGTTGTCTATGATCAAAAAGAAATACATGTATATATGACAGGAAAACATTTGGGGCCATACGGAAAACTTCCGAATAAAATTCTAGTTACGTCCGATACCGGTGCCACTTTTGAATCCTGGGGTGGAGGGAGTACAACGAATGCGTTTCGATCAAGAGGATATTATCAGTTTAAAGAGCTGCCTCCCGGAATTAAATCGATAAACATCCATAACGAAGCCTATGGGGAGTCGTTCTCCTTCAACATCTCGCTTCAGGGAGGTGACCCATCATGACAATGGGCATATCACCTAAAAAGCGCATCGTTGCCGGTCATATCCTGCGTTGGTGTGTTATTATCCTCGTATTCCTCTATGTACTTAGAGCACAATACGGAGCTAATCCATGGAGTCTGGAAAGCGTCTCCCGTCAGGCTCTATCGAGTATGGAGCTTCCCGAAGCTTCGATTACATCGATTGTAGACTCGGGGCAAGGTATTCGTCTGGTATTACTTGTGGATCGAGAACATGCCATGATGCATCACTTCTTCATCTCCCGACCGTTCGGTATCTTATGGCAAAATCGAGGCGGCGGCTTTGGCATGCCCATTGATCCCCATGTAATGATAGATTTCAGAGGGGGGATGTCGACTTTTGGGCATTACCGGCATTATTACTATATCGGGCAAGTTAACGATCCAAGAATCACAACCATAAAGGTTACTTGGCAGGATGGATACGTACAGAACGCCACCTTGACTGAAGGTGTCTACCAAGTCACGCGTTCCGTCCGCATTTCCGATGATGATCCATCACAGACAACGAAAACGCGGATGCAGGCTTACGACAAAGAAGGCGTGCCGTTGTATGAATTGACCCCGGAACAAAGGGAAGTCAGGAGCCCAACATAGACCGATCAGCAGCTTTCCCCGGTTCAGGTTCAATGCCGTCCTTCAACTTAAACAGCGGAACGAGAATCGCCACGCCCACGAGGATGAATAAACCTGCGATCACGAACACCGGAACGAGCGAGAACTCGGTTTTGATCACGCCGGATAACATCATCGTAACAACCATTGAACCTGTAAACAGCGGACTCAGAATGCCATTTACCCGGCCGATGAATGATTGTTCCGTATTTTTCATCATCATCGTATTGATTCCGATATTGATGCATGGAAATGCGAGGCCGCTGATGAACTGTAGCCCCAGCGTCACCCAGTAGTCGGTCGAGAGCCCCATGGCGATGATCGTCAAGCTGACAACCGCCATGCTGAACGTCAGAAGCTTCGGCGGCGATACTTTGCTCGAGAAGCTCATGGCCAGCACACCGCCGATAATCATCGCTACGCCGTTGACCAATGCGAACCACTGCAAATAATCTTCCGGCTTCCCCAGCCGCTCCGTAATGAGGAAGATGCCCATCGGCTGAATAAGGCCAAAGCCGAGCCCTACGGCCAAGAACCCGCCACCGAGTTTACGGAGTATAATGCTGGACCGTACATAGCGGAACCCCGCCTTAATGTCCTCCAACAATTGCGACTGTTGTCTCTCCCCTTCGTCTTGACGATCGCGCGGCAGGAAGGCAAGCGAAGCAGCCGACAACAGAAAGGCAACACCCATAATGCCGATTGCCGTCTCGATGCCGTAGCTCTGGTAAACGAACATGCCGACGACCGGACCGAAAATCATAAATACCGCGAACAACGTTTGATACACCGACATACCCTTTTGTACTAAATGTTCAGGCACATGCAGCTTGAACAGCTTCATGCCGGCGGGTTGTGAGAATTGAGATAATATGGTCGACACTAACGTCGCGAAAAATACTACTTTCCACGAACCGTACATCATTGCGAAAAGTATTGCGAGAATGGAAACCGCGCTTAACAGGTCGCAGCTCACCATAGTCCTTTTCGGACGCCATCGGTCTGCGAACGTTCCTCCAATAAACGAAAATACGAAGATCGGCGCGTACTCCGCGACGGAGATGAGCGACACGGCGAAGGCGTCACCATTAGTCATTTCTTTGACGTATAGCAGAATGGCGATATTTCGAACCCAAATTCCGATTTGCAAGAACAACGTGGACATCAATATTGCTTGCACGAACCGGTTTCTTAGTAGCGAAGGTCCCAAAGCAGGCTGGTTGGTATTCATATACCTCTTCCTTTCTATTTCCGCTTTTTCTTGGAGTGCCGTAGTATTCCTTATGAATATTACTAGACGTTCCAATTACCTGAAAGGATCGCCAGGACGAAAGATCACTCCGTCCCGAGACCGATTCTGGTTAGAATTGTTTTCCACGAATAAGAGGGCAACATTACAAAAGTCACCTTGTGTTATAACTATAGTCGTACTTGGATAAACACAAGAGGAGATGAAAGTAATGAGGAAGTTGAAGGGCAAGGTTGCCTTAGTTACGGGCGCAAGTCGAGGGATTGGACGTGCCATTGCGACACGCTTGGCGCAGGATGGTGCATTAGTAGCTGTTCATTATAGAAGTAACTGGGAAGCGGCAGAAGCAGTAGTTCGTGATATTGAGCGGAACGATGGGACTGCGTTCGCGATTGGTAAGGAACTAGGTTCTTCAGAAAGTATAAAAGCTCTTTATGAAGCACTGGATGAAGCATTGGAAGAACGTACGGGCGACACTCACTTCGATATTCTAGTGAACAACGCAGGGATCGCCCTATCAGCCCCCATCGAGGATACTACGGAAGAAGCTTACGATGAAATCATGACAATCAATGTAAAAACACCGTTTTTCCTGATTCAACAAGCTTTGCCACGTTTACGAGACGAAGGTCGAATAATTAACTTGTCGTCCGCTGTAACAAGAATCTCCCTGCCTGCCATTCCTGCGTATAGCATGACCAAGGGGGCAATCAACACATTGACGCTCGCCTTGTCCAACCAATTAGGCCCACGTGGAATTACGATCAATGCAATCCAACCTGGATTCGTTGCCACAGATATGAATGCCGCCATGCTGCAAGATCCTAACGGACGGAAATTCGGTGCTGACTTTTCTATCTTTGGAAGGTGGGGGCAACCAGAAGATGTCGCGGATGTCGCCGCTTTTCTAGCCTCTCCTGACAGCCGCTGGGTAACGGGGCAATTGATTGATGCGAGTGGAGGCTCTCATTTGTAAAGTCATCGCTAATAGACTAAAGTCCGAAAGCACTGTAGCAGGCTTTCGGACTTTTGGTTCAGCAACTCCCATTCTCTGTAATCCCAGTAATGATAAAATTCCCCGGGAATCATAGCACATCTGGATTTTGGTGCCGTCATTCAGAATGAGTGCAATTTTGGAAATACAACTGCTTGTCCCCTCGAATCAATGCGGCGCAGCGGCTTGACCGTTGGCACGCTTGGCTCGCGTATGGGTATGGCTGGGAAGCAAAAGTAGCGGTGTCCCCGCCGATACGAGAGGCCGCCACTAAGGAATTAATCACGGGAGGCTTCGACAATTTTTTGAGCGAGCAGCCGGGGCTCCGTTCGGTAGGTCGTCATATGATCGCCCTGGCCCTCGATGTAGCGGAATAGCCCTAATCGGCTCGACATATGCGGGTGCCAGCCGTAGTCGTTGTTATATTGAGGCAGGGCGGTGTCCTGGTTAAGGAAGATGTAGCTGCGTGGTGTAGTCAGCGTGTAGAACTTTTTCAGGTCCAGCTTCTCGAACAAAGGCACTGCCGGTTCTGGAGGGGTCTGTGTCTTGTACAAGAATTGGGCTTGCTCGGTGGTGGCCAAGTTAGCGAAGGTCTCCCTGAACACTGGGTAGGGGAGTGCGACCGTATCGTCGCTCGACTGCTTGCGGGCTAGCTCGAACAGAGCGCGGACTTCGGGTGGCACTTCGTCAGCTACTGATTCACCATCCTTCAGGACGAACGCATTCATAAAGACGAGGCGCTTCAGCCGATCCGGTATTTGCTCGGCTACCTTCTGTACGATCGTGCCTCCGAAGCTATGTCCGACGAGAATGATCTGCTGCAGATTGCGTGAGGTGATGTAGTCGACGACCGACTTCGTAATCTTCGCATGGGTTACCGCTTTGTTCGAATCCTTGCCATGACCGGGGTATTCCGGTACATAGACTTTATGGCCTCGACGGCGCAGCTCGGCGGCGATGCCGTCCCAGAAGTTGGCGTCCGCCCACGCCCCATGAAGCAAGACGAAGGTCAAGGGTTGCTCATGGATCTTCCGGACCGCGCTCTGCGGGTACCAAGCGGGGTAGGGGGGGAGTCCGTAAGGCCAGGGTTGGTTGTAGGACATCATGTTACCTTTCCTCTCACCATAGAATAGTACACTATATGCCCACTCTTGGGCGTATGTTCAACGATGGAATGAGGAATTCGGTTAATATAGAATCCGCGAGCGCGAGGCAGTCAGCAGAAGCGCCTATTACAAAACACTGCTGCAATTCATTATCGGTTTACTAGTATGCTATGGAATTTAATAAGGAGTTGATAAAAGTTAAAATGAATTCTTTCCTAAGTCATATGGTTAGTGGTATTGCAGCTAATTTAAAGGAAGTAAAAGGAATAGTTTTGAGAGGTTCCCAGCAAACGGATTCAATCGTTGATTTGTGGTCGGACACTGATTTATTAGTTGTATTGAATCATGGTTCGCCTGTTAATGACCAAGAGGTTATCCGAGTTATCAATGAAATCGGAAATGTTGTTGGAAGTGAAGTGCATTGGTACAGTGAACAATCTTTGTTGTATAAATCTGCTATTGAATATGAATCTTCAATTCACTTGCTCGATACGCATATCTGCTCATATGACGAATGGATTTCGACAGAATCTCTAAAAGACCAGCTATCCACAATGGTTTATGGGAATCTTAAACTGGGTGAAAAAATACCAAGTGCGGCAGGGAACTACTCATTTGAATCATATGAGAGTAGTAATACTTGGTTTAAGTATTTTATTGCGATTAAGAAATTTGCAAGAAATGATAATTTAGTAGGCTTACATTTGCTTTTAGATTTGATTAAAGAGTATTTAGTGGTTGAGATGATAGAAAGGGACATTAGACACGAAACTAATATACATAGATTTGGTTATGGGGAACAGTTACCCAACACAATTGAAATGTCCCTTATAGACACCTCTGACAAAATAAAAGTTTTTGATTTTATTGCAAATTTAGCAAATGAATACGATAAAAAGTTAGTCAGCAACATGAATGGATATAAAAGCAGGTATGAACAAGTTGCCAATTACCTTGAAAAGTCAAAGCAGTATATAACGCACTAATTGCAATTCAACTATCGGGAACGTTTGCTTATTAAACACCTTCAAGGCTGCCGGCAGATCGGCAGCCTTTTCTAACCTAACGGACAGAATAACGTATTAACTTC
The DNA here is from genome assembly GCF_056401635.1 of Paenibacillus sp. P4_E11. Lineage (NCBI taxonomy): Bacteria > Bacillati > Bacillota > Bacilli > Caryophanales > Paenibacillaceae > Paenibacillus > Paenibacillus sp. P4_E11. Next base: position 7,219 of record NZ_JBFUIX010000151.1, read on the forward strand.
TAGGAGCCCAAAGCATAATGGAGACTCCTACAACACAAACAGCGGCTCCGATCCAATCGTACATATCGGGTGTTTTTTTATCGACCAGCCATCCCCACAGCACAGCAAGAATAACGAATACTCCACCGTATGCTGCATAGACTCGTCCAAATGATGGGAAGCTCTGTAGCGTTGGGATGATCCCGTACAGGATGAGGAATACGCCTCCTACAATTCCATACCATAGTGGCTTGGATTCGCGTAGCCATAACCAAATGAGATAACCTCCACCAATTTCGGCAAGTCCTGCAACGATGAAAATTAAGATAGCTAACAACAAAAAAGATTTCTCCTTTCACTATGAACAAGTACCGGTGGTTTTTATTTTATCAAAGCACTCGGACCAGGTAAGGCATTTACAGTTCAATCCATCATCTAAGATTTGGATCATGGAGTTAATTTGTTTCTTTTTCTCTTCAAGCTGCGCACGTTTTTCTCGCGCCATTTCCTCCCATTGCTCTGATGGCGGGAGTGTTTCGAAACCTTCGAGCAGCACGCCGATTTCTGGAATCGTAAAGCCGGCCAATTTGCCAGTGCTTATGCTATATCCATTCCTACAGAAATATTTCGTATTGGCGAATAAAATCGCTTCCGAGGAACAACAGGCG
>NZ_JBFUIX010000152.1:0-7764 GCF_056401635.1 Paenibacillus sp. P4_E11
CAGTTGACCAGTAGCCAGTTGAAAACGGAGGTTAAAGAGTTCTTCCTTGTAACCGGAAATTTTGTGCTCTAACTCAGCAGTGGTTAAGTTACGAATTTCAGTTGCTTTCATTTGCTTCACCACCTACTTCTTCGCGTTTCACGAATTTCGTTTTGATCGGGAGCTTGTGGGAGGCAAGACGCATAGCTTCGCGTGCGATTTCTTCGCTCACCCCGGCCAGTTCAAACATAATCTTACCTGGCTTTACTACGGCTACCCATTTCTCAACGTTACCTTTACCACTACCCATCCGCACCTCGAGAGGTTTTTGCGTAACAGGCTTGGAAGGGAATATCTTGATCCAAACTTTACCGCCCCGCTTGATGTAGCGAGTCATTGCAATACGAGCCGCTTCAATCTGACGGTTCGTAACCCATGCTGGTTCCGTAGCTTGCAAACCGTATTCGCCGAATGCGATTTCCGCACCGCCCTTGGTATTGCCCGCCATTTTGCCGCGATGTTCTTTCCGGTGTTTCACACGTTTAGGCATCAACATGATTAGTTTCCTCCTTCCTGTACAGCCTTTTTCTTCGCTGTCGGAAGAACTTCTCCACGATAAATCCAGACTTTCACACCAATACGACCATAAGTCGTGTGCGCTTCTGCTGTTCCGTAGTCGATGTCAGCACGCAGTGTATGAAGAGGTACTGTACCTTCGCTATAGCCTTCGCTACGAGCGATTTCCGCACCGCCCAGACGACCGCTAACGCCGGTTTTGATCCCTTTGGCGCCTGCTCTCATCGAACGTTGGATGGATTGTTTCATCGCACGACGGAACGATACACGACGCTCTAGTTGTTGAGCAATGCTCTCTGCAACCAGTGTTGCGTTCAATTCCGGATTCTTGATCTCAGCGATGTTAATGTGGACCTTCTTATTCGACAGTTGTGCGATGTAGTTCCGAATCACTTCAACTTCAGCGCCGCCCTTACCGATAACCATACCCGGCTTGGCAGTGTGAATCGTAACGTTGACGCGGTTAGCTGCACGCTCAATATCAAAATGGGAAACAGCTGAATCTTTCAGCTTTTTCTTCAAGTATTCACGAATCTTGACGTCTTCCATCAACAAGGTACCGAAGTCTTTCTCCGCGAACCACTTGGATTCCCAATCTCGGATGACTCCAATTCTAAAACCGACGGGATTTACCTTTTGACCCACACGTTATCCCTCCTTATTTCTCAGATACCACTAATGTAATGTGGCTGGTACGTTTAAATATGCTGAACGCACGTCCTTGCGAACGAGGTTGAAATCTCTTCATCGTTGGACCTTGGTTAACATACACTTCCGAGATCACCAACTTATTGGGATCCAGCGAAAAGTTATGTTCTGCATTTGCGATGGCCGAATTGAGCAGTTTCTCCACTACTGGAGAAGCAGAACGCGGAGTGTGACGAAGAATCGCAACCGCATCGCCCACTTTCTTGCCCCGAATCAAATCGATGACCAATTGTACTTTACGCGAAGAAATGCGCACGTGACTCACATGAGCCTTGGCTTGTTGCATGGTAGTACCCTCCTCTCAAGCGTAAGATGTTTCTCGACGGTTTCTTATCGTTTACCGGTTTTCTTGTCATCGTCGGTATGTCCTTTGTACGTACGGCTAGGTGCGAATTCACCAAGCTTATGTCCGACCATGTCTTCCGTAACGTATACAGGTACGTGCTTTTTGCCATCATAAACAGCAAAAGTATGTCCGACGAATTGAGGGAAAATTGTAGAGCGGCGTGACCAGGTTTTGATAACTACTTTCTTACCAGTTCCCAATGCCTCTACTTTTTTCATCAAGTGATCGTCTACAAAAGGTCCTTTTTTCAAACTGCGGCCCATAGTGCGTCCTCCTTTCGTGCAACCTTGCTGAACAGGTTATTACTTCGTGCGACGACGAATAATATATTTGTCAGAAGCTTTGCTTTTCTTACGGGTTTTGTAACCAAGCGTAGGCTTACCCCATGGAGACATTGGTGATTTACGTCCGATTGGAGCGCGGCCTTCACCACCACCGTGTGGGTGATCGACAGGGTTCATAACAACCCCACGGACTGTAGGGCGTTTGCCCAACCAACGRTTGCGTCCTGCTTTACCGATGTTGATCAATTCGTGATCTTCGTTACCTACGGAACCGATCGTCGCGCGGCAAACCTTCAATACGCGGCGAACTTCACCGGAAGACAACCGGATCGATACGTAATCTTCTTCCTTACCTAGCAATTGAGCTTCGGTTCCAGCTGCACGAACCATTTGTCCACCCTTACCAGGCTTCAACTCGATGTTGTGAATCACAGTACCGACTGGAATGTTTTCCAACGGCAACGAGTTTCCGATTTTGATGTCGGAACCAACGCCGGAGCTGATTTTGTCGTTAACCTTGAGACCCTTAGGTGCCAAGATGTAACGCTTCTCTCCATCTGCATAGACGATCAAAGCGATGTTGGCTGTACGGTTCGGATCGTACTCAATTGTAGCAACGCGTCCCGGTATGCCATCTTTATTCCGCTTGAAGTCAATAATCCGGTATTTACGCTTATGTCCGCCGCCTTGGTGACGAATCGTAATTTTACCTTGATTGTTACGACCGGCTTTGTTCATCAGTGGCGCTAACAACGATTTCTCTGGTGTTGAAGTTGTAATCTCTTCAAACGTAGAGACCGTCATTTGACGTCTGGATGCGGTAGTCGGTCTAAATGATTTGATTGGCACTTCGAKTCCCTCCTTACTTCACGAAATTAAACCGATTCAAAAAACTCTAACGGCTTGCTATCTGCAGTCAAACGAACGATTGCTTTTTTCCATTCGGACGTATATCCATTGTATTTGCCATAACGCTTCGGTTTAGCTGGAACGTTAATCGTGTTTACATAGGACACCTTGGTCTTAAAAATATCTTGAATGGCCAACTTGATTTCCGTCTTGTTCGCGCGCTTGTCGACTTCAAACACATAAGTGTTGTTCGACATCAGGTCACTTGTACGTTCTGTGATGATTGGGCGCTTGATAATATCACGAGGATTTTTCATTACGCAAGCACCTCCTCTACCTTCTCGACTGCTTCCTTCGTAATAATGAGTTTGTCGTATACAAGAACGTCAAGAACGTTAATGCCCTCCGCAGTCACGAACTTAACATTCGGAATGTTCCGAGTCGACAATGCTACATTATCATCGTAATTCGCAGCTACTACCAATGCCTTGCGATCAACCTTCAGGTTGCTCAGGATTGCTGCAAATTCCTTCGTTTTCGGTTGGCTCAAGCTCAGTTGATCCAACACGATAATTCCGTTATCGATGACTTTGGAAGATAAAGCGGATTTGATAGCCAAACGACGAACTTTTCTTGGCATTTTGTAGCCATAATCACGTGGCGTTGGTCCGAATACGATACCGCCGCCTTTCCATTGTGGCGAACGGATACTACCCTGACGTGCACGGCCAGTACCTTTTTGCTTCCATGGTTTGCGACCGCCGCCTCGAACTTCAGAGCGACCCTTTACTTTGTGCGTACCTTGGCGCTGCGTAGCTTGTTGATTAACAACCGCTTCATGAAGTACGAACTTGTTCGGCTCGATTCCGAATATAGCATCAGCCAGTTCCACTTCACCTACTTGCGCTCCGCTAACATTATACAGTGCTACCTTTGGCATGTTTGTTCCTCCTTTCTCTAACCTCTTACTTCTTAACGGTCGACTTTACACTGACGTAGCTGTTGTTAGCTCCAGGAATCGATCCTTTTACCAAAAGAACATTACGCTCTGTATCAACCTTAACAACTTGCAATTTTTGAATAGTGATGGTTTCGCTACCCATGTGCCCTGGCATACGTTTGCCTTTCGGTACACGGTTACCCGTACGGATGACAGCCATCGAACCTATACCACGGTGATACTTGGAACCGTGAGACATCGGTCCGCGGGATTGTCCCCAACGCTTGATGGCGCCTGCGAATCCTTTACCTTTAGAAGTACCCGTCACGTCAACATATTCGCCCTCTGTGAAAATATCAGCTTTCAGCTCTTGGCCTACTTCGAACTCGCCAACATTAACACCGCGAATTTCTTTAATGTAGCGCTTAGGTGCTGCGTTAGCCTTTTTGGCATGGCCCAGCTCAGGTTTTGTTGCACGGCTTTCTTTCTTATCGTCAAATCCGATTTGAATCGACTCGTAACCATCGTTATCTTGATCTTTTTTCTGCAGTACGACACAAGGTCCTGCTTGGATCACGGTAACCGGTACGGCTGTTCCATCGGCGGCGAATACTTGGGTCATCCCCAGTTTCTTCCCTAAGATACCTTTCATGTTGACACCTCTTTTCCTTTACATTTCGATGAACGAACTAGTATTACAGCTTAATTTCAATATCTACGCCGGATGGCAGATCCAAACGCATCAAAGCATCGACCGTTTGCGGAGTCGGATCCACGATGTCGATCAGACGCTTATGCGTACGCATTTCGAACTGCTCTCTGGAATCCTTGTACTTGTGAACTGCACGCAGAACAGTAATGATTTGCTTTTCCGTAGGAAGCGGAATCGGACCGGATACACCTGCACCGGAACGCTTAGCTGTCTCCACGATTTTCTCTGCGGATTGATCAAGAACTCTGTGATCGTATGCTTTCAAGCGAATACGAATCTTTTGCTTTGCCATATAATTCCCTCCTTCTATCGCCCAATTTAGTATCGGACATACTCCGTGAAAATCCCCTGGCAGCATCCATTCCCTCATGGCAAAGGGGCCGGGTGTGTCAGCAACCTCTCACATCATCGCACAGTCACAGACCAACGTCTAATATTATATAAAAAATCAAAAGGAAAAGCAAGAAAATAATTAGACTAATCCCCAAATATTAAACTACTGCCTACGAGGCAATAAAAAGAGCCCTCAACTTGTTCAAAGTCGAGGGCTCCATTTTGTTTCTTCTATATAATAGAAGAGATTACTTTTGGATCGATGCAACCGCACCGGCGCCTACTGTACGACCGCCTTCACGAATTGCGAAGCGTGTTCCTTCTTCGATAGCGATTGGGTTGATCAGTTCAACAGTAACACTGATGTTATCGCCAGGCATAACCATCTCAGTGCCTTCTGGAAGAGAGATAACGCCAGTTACGTCTGTAGTCCGGAAGTAGAACTGTGGACGGTAACCTGTGAAGAAAGGCTTGTGACGGCCACCCTCTTCTTTAGTCAGAACGTAGATTTGTGCTGTGAAGTTCGTGTGTGGCTTAACGGAACCCGGCTTAGCCAAAACTTGTCCACGTTCGATATCTTTACGCTCTACACCACGAAGCAATGCGCCGATGTTGTCTCCAGCTTGTGCGGAATCCAACAGCTTGCGGAACATTTCAACGCCTGTAACTACGCATTTGCGAGTTTCTTCAGCGATACCGACGATTTCAATTTCGTCAGATACTTTAACAACTCCACGCTCTACGCGGCCAGTAGCTACTGTACCACGACCTGTGATTGTGAAGACGTCCTCGACTGGCATCAAGAAAGGCTTAGCTACATCGCGCTCAGGAGTTGGGATGAAAGTATCCACTTGATCGAACAATTCGATGATTTTGTTAGCCCATTCGCCATCAGGGTTTTGCAGAGCTTCACGAGCGGAACCGCGGATAACCGGAGTGTCGTCGCCTGGGAATTCATATTCGCTAAGCAAGTCGCGAACTTCCATTTCAACCAGTTCCAACAACTCTTCGTCGTCTACCATGTCGCACTTGTTCAAGAATACGACGATGTAAGGAACGCCTACTTGACGGGAGAGAAGGATGTGCTCGCGAGTTTGCGGCATTGGGCCGTCAGCTGCGGATACAACCAGGATCGCTCCATCCATTTGGGCAGCGCCGGTGATCATGTTTTTAACATAGTCGGCGTGTCCTGGGCAGTCTACGTGTGCGTAGTGACGATTAGGTGTTTCATACTCAACGTGAGCTGTGGAGATTGTAATTCCGCGCTCGCGCTCTTCTGGTGCTTTGTCGATTTGGTCGAATGCTACAGCAGCGCCGCCATATCTCTTGGAAAGAACGGTAGTGATAGCAGCTGTCAAAGTTGTTTTACCATGGTCAACGTGACCGATTGTTCCAATGTTTACGTGGGGTTTGTTACGTTCAAATTTCGCTTTTCCCATGACTTGCTATTCCTCCTTATAATAAGAAAGTTTGTATTGTATGATTATGCGCCTTTATTCTTGGCTGCGATTTCTTCAGCGATGCTTCTAGGCACTTCTTCATAGTGAGAGAGTTCCATCGAATACACGCCGCGTCCTTGCGTACGCGATCTGAGGGTTGTGGAGTATCCGAACATTTCGGACAACGGTACCTTCGAACGAATGACTTGTGCGCCTGCGCGTGAGTCCATACCTTCGATGCGTCCGCGTCTGGAGTTCAAATCGCCCATAACGTCGCCCATGTATTCTTCTGGTACAGTAACTTCTACCTTCATGATTGGCTCAAGCAAGCATGGGTTACACTTGTCTTTCGCGGCTTTCAAAGCCATCGAACCGGCAATTTTAAACGCCATTTCACTAGAGTCAACATCATGGTAGGAACCGTCAAAAATAGTTGCTTTGATATCCACGAGCGGGAATCCGGCAAGAACCCCATTCTTCATGGATTCTTCAATACCTGCCTGTACCGGAGCGATAAACTCTCTAGGTACAACACCACCGACAACTTTGTTCTCGAATATGAAGCCAGTACCTGGCTCCAACGGCGTAAACTCGATCCAGCAGTGACCGTATTGACCGCGTCCACCAGATTGGCGAACGAACTTACCTTCAACCTTAGCGGCTGTCTTGAATGTTTCGCGATAAGCAACTTGAGGTTTACCGACATTAGTTTCTACTTTAAACTCACGAAGCATACGGTCTACGATAATCTCAAGATGAAGCTCGCCCATCCCTTGAATAATCGTTTGAGCTGTTTCTTCGTCCGTGTAGTAACGGAAAGTCGGATCTTCTTCAGCCAGCTTGGAAAGCGCAACGCCCAATTTGTCTTGGTCCGCTTTAGTCTTCGGCTCAACCGCGATGGAGATAACCGGATCCGGGAAGTTCATGGATTCCAGAATAACCGGATGCTTCTCATCGCAAAGTGTATCGCCTGTGATCGTTTCTTTCAAGCCTACAGCCGCAGCAATGTCACCGGAGTAAACTTCGCTAATTTCTTGACGGCTGTTCGCATGCATTTGCAGAATACGACCGACGCGCTCGCGCTTACCTTTAGTCGCATTCAACACGTACGAACCCGAGCTAAGGACGCCGGAGTATACGCGGAAGAATGTGAGCTTACCAACATAAGGGTCGGTTGCAATTTTGAAAGCAAGTGCTGAGAACGGTTCGTTGTCTGAAGATTTGCGGATCGTTTCCGTACCGTCTTCAAGCGTCCCCTTAATGTCTGGAACGTCAATTGGAGCCGGTAAGTAATCTACAACCGCATCCAGCATCAACTGAACGCCTTTATTGCGATAAGACGATCCAGCGACAACTGGGAATATCTTCACTTCAGTAACGCCCTTGCGAAGCGCTGCCTTCAATTCTTGGATGGAGATTTCTTCACCCTCCAAGTATTTCATCGTCAGGTCTTCGTCAAGCTCAGCTACTTTCTCAACAAGCTCATTGCGGAGCTCATCGACTTTGGCTGCTAACTCAGCAGGAATCTCAATTTCTTGGATATCTTTGCCCAAGTCGTCATTGTAATGATACGCCTTGCGCTCTACCAAGTCGATGAT
>NZ_JBFUIX010000153.1:0-7756 GCF_056401635.1 Paenibacillus sp. P4_E11
TCTATCGAGCATGGAGCGATAGTGTTCCCGTACCCGCCCCCTATTAATGAGAAGGCCCAATCATTCGCCAGAGAAATCGATGCCCAACTTGTATGGGGGAGAGCAGAAGCAGCCACGAATGGGGGGCATTCCCTATCGCCGCTCTCATTTGGTCCTAGAGATCGAGGGCGGAAGTTCGTGATGTGCTCACTGAATGGCGCGGCATGTACTCGGGCTGCATCTCAAGTACCCGCTCTGCTAATAGGATGTCTTCTTAATGCCACAGCTGTTGCCGAGACTGCCAATGAAATCATGAAGAGAACCGGATCTAAAGTCACTGTAATTCCTTGTGGAGAGAAGTGGCAAGCCGCCTTGGATACCGAAAATAACATGCGTCCTGGTATTGAAGATTATTTGGGTGCGGGTGCTATTCTTTCAAATCTAAACGGGAACAAGTCCTCGGAATCACAAGTTTGTATAGGCGCATTTGAATATTCCAAAAAAGATCTTGTCCCACATATTTGGGATTCAGGGAGCGGCCGCGAACTCCGGGAACGTGGATTTGAGCAAGACGTTACTTATTGTTCCCAGCTGAATGTTAGTCGAGTTGTCCCTTTATTACATGAAGACAGATTTATTAATGCCGTTGAATGGTTGGGCGAGAGTTGATCAAGTACAGTCAGTTGGTCACATGTTGTTGCAAGCAATCTAGTAGAGTTTCCGTATGTTCTGACGCATACCGGTTGTACATGCGGATTGCAACTGCATTATACTTCGGAATGACGGCTACATGACAGCCTGTTGCTCCGAATGCTTCGAACACATCCTCACCATAATACCAGCCCATAATCCGTTTTGTGGCGTAACCCGGAGTTGTTCTGAGTTCTTGGGAAAGATCAAACACAGCTTGCGGGATGATCTGCTTCCCATTCACAATACCATTATTCAGGTACAGATATCCCCAGTAAGCCAGATCCCTTGCACTCATATATAGATTGCGTTCATGCCCCTCATTTGACTCCAATCTAACAGATGCATATCCATCGCCTGCTGTAAAATCACATACCAAACTTTCTTTCGGTACTGCAACCCATTCGGTGTTCGTTAACTGCAGCGGTTCAAGTATGTTCTTCGTAATCAATTGCGAGATCGTTCTGCCTGTAACGTTCTTAATGATTCTGGCGGCCAACCCTTCTCCTTCTACTTTCTCGGGTCCGAAAAACTTCGGATTCGTCTTAGTCAGTACGTTTCTTACAGTAATCGCTTCTAGTTCTTCTAGTGGAATATCGTCCACATACGGATGAATCGGCGAATCGAGATCGAGACCAGCTTCAATGACAGCGAAAGCTAGAGCTAGCGTGATGTGTGTTTTCCTAATCGAATAGACGTTAAATTGAGAAGAGGGAGTCACAGGGCTAGCCCCAGACTTGGCGTGATGAAAGCCGGAATACCATTCGGTGACAATCTGATCGTTCTGAATGACAACAACAGCAGCAGCTGTGGCATGGATGGTACGTCTAGTTTGCTCCACATGAGCTAGTAAGGGCTCGAATTGTGCACGGTTGGTCTGAATGGATAGATCCATCTAACATCGCTCCTCTATGGATTACATGGATACTGGTTACCCCATAGTAAACGACAGGCTGCTGTACTATCAAACCTTAAAAACGCAGGTTCTCCTCTGTGAATCGAACATAGATTCCCCTAACCAAGCCATGCAAGGGGGTTTTCAGAAAATCAAATCTCTCTATATCGATGTTTCTCGTATAATATCGCCGAAGGCAATCAGTCAGCCGATTGCATGGATAGAAGGATATGAGAGAATATTTATTGGGGAAAATACTTTGGTGTACAATGAAGGAAAATATGTTCTCATTAATCCTCAATATATTACTTCTCCCTTGTTTACTGAATTTCAATATCTAGCCGAACAACGAAAACAAGCGATGATACAAATGTCAGATAAGCAAAGAGAGAAAATACTTGAAGCTATAAAAAGTAACCCTCAGCGGTTTAAAAACAGTAAAGCGTTTTGACGACTGCAAGACGACATTCGGCTAAATAAAGGATAAGAATAAAGAAATCCGCCCAGAAAGGGCGGATTAAAGTATTTCATTAACTCTCCAATTAGTGTATCCTTATCGTTTTTCATCGCAGTAACCCTATATTTTCAACAAAGTCATCCCATATTCATTCGTAACAAAGTTCATGTCTGAATCCCGGGAGACCTGTACCAAATTAGCTGTAAAGGCAGTTGCAATAATGAGCGCATCAGGAGTTTTTATTTTCCGTCCCTTGCTTCTTTGCTCGCTTTGCATGGAAGCTGCTTTTCTTGCGACAGCGGAATCGACATGTATCATATGCCTAGAGGAGAATAACCTTTCTGCGAATAAGAACTGATTGTGTTTGATACCGCTAAGTACTTCACATTCCGTAATCGTCGAAAAGGAATATTCGCCGTTTTTCTTCTGGGGCTTGTCGCACTAAGTTAACAGCGGCATGATCTTGTCCAGAATGGCGATGACGATGTTCGAATCGAATAAATATCCGGAGTGGTTTTGGGTCACTTTCCCCAGCCCTCCCGTGACTCCTGAATGTGGTCTAATAATTCTTGCGCTTCCCCGGGCTTCAGAATTCCAGCTACACTTAAAATGTCATCGACTGAGTAATCATCAAAGTMCTCAATAGTTTCTGCTTCAAGATCTATGACAAGCTTCTTGGTGGAAATATTGTTTTCAGATAAAAACTCCCTTAAGTCTTTTGCTATATGAGGATGGAGTTTGCGTACTATTGAAATGGGAAATCACTCCTTTTATGAAATATGATCCCGAATCGTTTTATTCATGCGAGCTCTTCGTTTTTCATTACACAATAATTATACCCGATAATGGAACTACTGGATACTGACGCTGAAGCACCACACGCTTTTTAATGTTTTGTACTGACCACCACTTGACCACATTTTGACCACGTACTCATCGGGAGCAGCATTTTCATCAGCACAATTAGGGGGCCTTGGAGTTAACGCTTGTGGAGGCTTTAAATATACGTGCGGGTATGAGAGTGCTGGAAGTCGGAGGAGGCTCCGGACAAATAGCGGCTACCATCGCCAAGTACTGGAATGTAAATGTGGTAATGCTGGAACCCTGGACTGATGGGGGGGAATACGTGACCATGCGATTGCCCTAGGTGAAGATCATCAAGTGCTCGGCATGAAACTTAAGGCTCAAGAAATGCCGTTCGCAGATCATACTTTTGACGCCGTGCTAAGCATTGGTTCATTTGAAAAATTGTGGATCGCATATCGAGACCAGAAACGTATATCATAGGCCGAACAACAGTTAATTACCGAAACAGAGGAGACATGATATGAAACAATTTTTCCTATTTGATACGGATGAACATAGGCGGTCATTGCTCATTCGGGCGAGGAAAGTTGCTTTATCGGCGCTACAACAATATGACTTGGAATGGGATCGCATTCAATTCATTCAACTCTCTGATACGATTACGTATAAAATCGAGACTAGCTCAGCGGAATGTTACCTGCTTCGTATACATTCGGAGCGGCTCAGCCAAGAGGAGATTCGTTCCGAACTTGTTTTTCTTCAGGCATTGAACCAATCCGCTGATCTCCATGTACCTGAAGGGATAGCAAGCTGTAACGGCTCGTATGTATTGGAGATCGATACCGAAGAGGGCTATCGGCGGCCCTATGTCACGATGATGCGGTGGGTAGATGGACAACATACAACAGGGCCACTTACGGATAACGGTGTGTACAACATGGGCGTGATGATGGCAAAACTTCATGAAGAAGCGGTGAAGTTCGTTCCACCTTCTGATTTCTTTCGCCCCGTCTGGGGAGCAGACAATTTCAAACGTGAAATGGCTAAGTTGGAACGTTATTATGCCTGTTTCTTATCGGAGGATGCATGGAAGTCGTACCAGGCTGCTGCGGATAAAATCTTATCCGAGCTTGCTGCCATGTACCAGAATGTCCAGAACTACGGACTCATTCATGCGGATCTTCATACCGGGAATATAGTGTTCAACGATGATAACCCTTACCCAATAGATTTCGGCAGATGTGGATACGGGTACTTCCTTTACGATATGGCAGGCACCTTAGTAGGACTTTATCCTAAGCATCGATGGAAGTTGATTCAAGGCTATGAGAGTATAAGAAAGCTGGAGTCGGATTATGTTCGGAACTTGGAATGTTTCTTCGTCATGTTCATGATCGAAAATTACTGCCATCATGCCTCCGATCCGAGGGAAACATCCAGTCTAATCGCTGAACAACCGTACGCACAGGCGTACATCCGGGATTACTTGACGGATACTCGGTTTCTATTCACTGTGATCGATCCTGTGCGAATGGAGGAGTAGCTTCCTAATCATTTACTTAAAAAACAAGCCACTGGTGCAGATCCAGTGGCTTGTTTCTACATATGCTATCGATGGCGCAGCCAAAGGGCAACGTCACACGTCCTTCCTAGAACACCTTGGTCGTCCAAGATTCGCAGTTCCACGTCTCCGTTACGATATCGCGGTAAAATTCCGGTTCGTGAGAGATGAGCAGGATGCTGCCTTTAAAGGTTCGCAACGCACGCTTCAACTCTTCCTTCGCATCCACATCCAAGTGATTGGTCGGCTCATCGAGCACGAGCAGGTTCGTCTCGTTGTTGATCAGCTTGCATAGACGCACCTTCGCCTTCTCGCCGCCGCTAAGCACGGCAACCTGGCTCTCGATATGCTTGGTGGTAAGGCCGCACTTGGCCAATGCTGCACGTACCTCGAACTGCGAGTAGGAAGGGAATTCATTCCACACTTCCTCGATGCATGTCTTGTAATTGGCTTCCTTCATCTCCTGCTCGAAGTAACCGATATACAGATGCTCGCCGCGTTGAACGGAGCCGGACAGGGCCTGGATCTCGCCCAAAATACTTCGTAACAACGTCGTTTTCCCGATCCCGTTCGCCCCGACCAATGCGATCTTCTGACCCCGTTCCATGCGCAAGTTAAGCGGTCGAGATAAGGGAGAATCATAACCAATAACGAGATCCGTCGCTTCGAAGATCAGCTTGCCGGATGCTCTCGCTTCCTTGAACTGGAACTGAGGCTTCGGCTTCTCCTTGGCCAGTTCGATGACGTCCATCTTATCCAGCTTCTTCTGTCTCGACATCGCCATGTTACGAGTCGCGACACTCGCTTTGTTCCGGGCCACGAAGTCCTTCAGGTCGGCAATTTCCTGCTGTTGGCGCTTGTAGGCCGACTCCAGCTGCTGCTTCTTCATCTCGTGCACCTGCTGGAAATGCTCGTAGTCGCCGACGTAACGGTTGAGCTCCTGATTCTCCATGTGATAGATCAGGTTAATGACGCTATTCAGGAATGGAATGTCGTGCGAGATGAGAATGAAGGCATTCTCATACTCTTGCAAGTAGCGCTTCAGCCAGTCGATATGCTGCTCGTCCAGATAGTTCGTAGGCTCATCGAGCAGGAGAATGTCGGGTTTCTCGAGCAGCAGCTTGGCGAGCAGGACCTTCGTCCGCTGTCCGCCGCTGAGGTCATTGACGTCCTTATCTAGCCCGATGTCGGTAAGCCCCAGTCCGCGTGCGGTTTCCTCGATCTTGGCATCGATCATGTAGAAATCTTGGTTGGTCAGCGTGTCCTGGATCGTGCCAACATCTTCAAGTAGGCGCTCCAGTTCCTCGGGCGAGACTTCGCCCATCTTGCCGTACGCGTCGTTCATCTCTTGTTCCAGGTCGAACAAGTATTGGAAGGCTCCCTTAAGGACATCACGAATCTGCAAACCCTTGCTCAGCACCGCATGTTGGTCGAGGTAGCCGACACGCATCCGTTTGGACCATACGACCTTACCCTCATCCGGCTGGAGCTTGCCTGTAATGATGTTCATGAAGGTGGACTTGCCTTCGCCGTTGGCGCCGATGAGTCCGATATGCTCGCCCTTGAGCAGACGGAAAGATACATCGTTGAAGATGGCCCGATCTCCAAAGCCGTGACTTAATCGTTCTACGTTTAGAATACTCATGAGTGACACCTTTTCTTATTAAACTTTTTCTCGTCCTATTATAAGCTTTATGGGTCGAACAACTCAACGTGGGAATGTTGCCATTTAAGAAAAAAATAGATGATGTACCTGTCGCTCGAGAACAAATGTTTGGTATACTGATCAACAATACGATTATGGAGATGACAGGACGGATTAATGAAATTTTGTTAGGTTTTGAGGCTTCGAATTGTCTATAGATCAGGTTCGATCATGGGAATGATGGAGGGTTATCTTGTTCGAGGAAAAAGGTCATTTCGGGATGAGGAACACGGTAGAGAAGCAATCGGACGCCGAGTTGGTCGAGCAGGCTCGGGATGGTGGAAGAGAAGCATTCGGCGAGCTGTTTCGAAGGCATCATGCCAAGGCGTACGGCTGGGCGAAGTCGGTAGTGAAAGACACTCATTCGGCCGAGGATATCGTACAGGAGGCGCTGCTCAAAGCGTTCCTACACTTAGCAACGTTAATGAATCCCGAACGGTTCCTTCCTTGGCTGCAACGGATCGTGAAGAATCAAGCTTACAATAAGCTGAAATTGGCTAATCGGGAACAGCCATTAACGAGTTTCATGCCGCGTACCAGCGGGAATAGTCAAGCTCCCGAACGGGGCAGCCTGGACGAGGTTTTGCACCAGTTGAAGCTGCGTTATGGTTCAGATGATCGGCAGGAGGACATCGCCGCAAGCTTKATTCGACGTGAATGGGTGGAGACGATTCAGCACTTGCTGCAATGCCTTACGAAGCGGGAACGTAAGTTTTTTGAATCGTATTTCTTCGAACAGCTGACACCCAGGGAAATTGCCGAGCTGTTCCGTACGACCACAGGCAATGTATACATGGTGCTGTCTCGATCCAAGAAGAAGATGATCCAGGAACGAATCCGCCATGACCTGGACCGCTATATGACGAAGAGAAGGATGGATGAACAGATGATGACAATCATTTTGCCAAAACCAAGAGTGCTGCACTGGAAGTCCCCTAACAAATGGTCGCATGAGCCGTGGACGACGGCAGGTTTCAACATGTACGGCATACTCGAAACGACCGATCAGCATGCGCGATCTGTCGCACAAGTGCTCGGTTTAACGGGCCAAGCGTTCCGACTTATGATCGTCAAGGATTCGATTCATACCGCGGGGGCCACTCTGTATGATTGGAGCCGGGTTCTCCCTGCAGGTATGCTCAATCTGGGATTCGAGTGTCGCATCGTTCGTGCTCAATCTGGCACGTTCCCCTCTACGATGGAGACGGCCGTGCATGCGAGTGAGACTTTAGAGGAAGCGTGGATGCTCATCCAGGATACGTTGGACAAGGGGCATTACGTGCTGTCCTTCGACTTGACGCTGCCGGAATTCGGTATTATTTATGGCTATGATGATGAGTCTCGGGAGCTGTATGTGGGCGACGTCAATATAAGCTTTCACCGTCGGCCGGAGGAGCATGAACGACTCCCATACGATCGGTTGGGAAGAACCGTGACGAATCAATTGCTCGTGATGGCCATTACGAATGCTGTACATATAACGAAGACCGAAGCCCTGGCAGGAGCGATTCAGATCATATTAGATCATGCCAACGGGAAGGAACCGGCATTCGAGATGTGTGCGAACGGACTGCAGGCGTATGAGGCGTGGATCGAAGCCTACGAGAAGGGAAGCATCGACGCAGACGGCAATTCCTATACAACTGAGCTTGTGCATGACGC
>NZ_JBFUIX010000154.1:0-7687 GCF_056401635.1 Paenibacillus sp. P4_E11
ACCAAATCGATTCCTAATTGCTTAAACTCGGCCTGCCTCGCTACAGCCAAACGTTCGTCCTTAAAACTGGAATTCAAAGAGAAAATACTAAGTACGGTTAAAAAAATGAGCAAGCCACTGAATGCTGCTACAACTTTAATCAGCGTTGATATTTTCATRGCGACCTCCTAAAAATGTGAGATACCTTTTTTGCAATACATTAGTTGTCGAATTTCCGGTTCTCCGGCCCCAGATTCAGTCAAATATCAACACCAACCCCCTTGCCCGATCAATTTATTATGAATATAGAACTATCTATTCGACAATTTTTGACGTTGTCCTGCTTGGCATAGAGGAACCTGCAGTTTGAAGAATTGTGTGCGAATAAAATGGCCATTATTTTACCTCTTGTCGCATTTTTACGATACATCGCTTTCATCTTGTTATAATATTTTCACATAGCAACGATTTCATCGAATATCATAAATAAAGAAAGGCGTGAGATTATGAGCAACATGTTATCAATTGACAAGCAAAGAGAAATTGTTGCAACAACAGAGACTGTTTGGAATGTACTTACAAACCCTGCTTTTAATGAAAAATGACTGGGAGTCACAATCAAGACCAATTGGATAGTAGGTCAGCCGATTTTCTTTTCCTTCACTTGGGAGGGCAAAGCGTTCGAAGATAAAGGAAATCTCTTGGAGTTGGAAGCGCTCAAAGTTTTCTCTTATAACTACTGGAGCGGTTTCTCCGGGACCGACGACAGCCCAGAAAACTATTCAATCATTAGATTTACGTTAATGAACCAAGATAACAATACGATATTGAAATTAAAAACACAGTAATTTTTCTACTCAGACTATGTACGAACATTCAGATAAGAACTGGGAAGAAACATTAGATAGTATAAAGAAAATAGCTGAAAGAGAATCTCTCGTCGATTGAGATTGGGAATAGTTTATTCTTCAACTCCTTCACACCCACGACTATTTCTATTTTTTTGCTTTACCACGATTTGTGATACGGTTCTCCGCGCTGTCTATAAAGGCAAGTTTAAAAGGCCATCCTTTGCGGGATGGCCTTTTTCCTTTAAAATACTAAACTAACGTTCCCGGATCCTATGTGACGGTCTTCGTGAGTAATCCACAATGACCGCTGCGACTCCCGAGACCGCAAGTGGTTAAGACTCAAATTTCGCCCTACTTATGATAAGGTTCAGCTTAACGGGTCTATCGGCGAAAAATAAGGGCTTCTCTGCCAAATAGCTTAACAAGGCTACTTCGAGTTTGATTCAAAGCAGCCTTGTCTATGTGTCCTTTACTTGCTCTTTTGCGCCAGCATTTTCAGCAGTACCGTTACAGCCTCTGCTCTTGTTGTTTTATCTCCTGGAGCAAACAGGTTCGCACCTTTGCCTTCGATGATGCCCTGCTTTTTCATGGCCGCAACTACGCCTTTTGCCCATGCCGGAATATCCTTGTCATCCGCGAAGCTGGTTGTAACAATCGCTTGAATGGACTGTCCTAGTGCGTACCCGGAAAAGTACAAGTCTGATTCTCGCCGGCACATTTTATCATATTGCTGGTATTAATCGTATCGGCAGATACCTGCGAAGCAAACGAAAAGGAAGACAATACCATCAATGCCGATAGTAAAAATATGGAACTCTTCTTTAGCAGCACCTTTGTAAAGCCAGATAGAATATGACCCCTTACCGCTTTGTTGAAAACTTTCTTATTGTTTACTGCAAGCATAGTTCAGTTTTCACTCCTCTTCTTTGTTAATGGATGAAGGCGGGAACTCCGATCGAATTTCCTATACATGCTGAAATCCACATTCCTTCTTGTCGATTTTTGACACTTGATTCACTATAAGACGATATTGGCAAAAAAAATCCCCCGTTTGGGGGAATATTGGAGAGGAGCTCAACCCAAGATCCTTAATTCTCTAGCACGTTGCAGTGCTCGTACGCGATTATTTACATTAAGCTTTCTGTACACACTTTTAATATGAGACTTTACGGTTTCACCCGTAATATTCAGGCGAAGGGCGATTTCCTTATTCGGCAATCCATCCGCGATCAACTGAACAATCTTCGTTTCCTGCTCGGTCAGCAAATTTTTAAACGATATATACGGTTCCGGGTTGGTCTGCAAAGCTTGAAGCAGTTGCCTTGCATAGGCCAAAGCATCCCCGGGCGTATTTCGAACAGGATTCGCTGACCTTGTCTTCAAATAAGTAGACAGCAGCCCGGTCATCACCGCGCCTTCATCTACGAAGCTCCGGACATATCCTTCGGGCTCCGCCAATTGCATAGCGGTCTCCAACTTAGCCAGAGCATCCGACGTCCTGCCCATGTGCTGAAGTGTCACACTTTGCATAATGAGCACCTTGATTCGATCCCGGAGACGATCTTCCTTGCGTAATAGCAGATTCAGGCGGCCCAATAAGTCCAACGCTTCTTCCAACTGTCCGCTTGCTGCAAGCACTCTGGCCAAAGCCATATACTCCAGAACATGATGGAGAGAAACTTCATCCGTATGCGCCAAACCGCATCCTTGCAGCCAAACAAGCGCATCTTCGACTGCGCCTTGCCGCAGGGCCAGACAAGCTTGCTCGGCTTCGATTTTTAACATAAATAATGGATAATCAGAGGAGTCGATCTGCGACTTCAATTCCGCGAGCAGCTCTGAAGCCCGGTTCGAATTTCCGAGGGCTTCCTGAATCCACGAAGCGCTTGTGGCGACTTGAATGAAAATCCGCACAAAGGGCTGAATATCCCTTCGTCCAAGCGCCTGACTTGCATACAACTCAGCCTCCTCCAACCGATTCCACTCGTACAGTAATTTGCTGTAAGATGCGAGGAAGAAACCCGCAAAAGGATAATTGGTCTTTTCCCCCAAAGCAACAGCCCATCTGGATAAAAAAGCATCCGCTGCATGAAGATCGTTGATATACGCAAAAAAATCCACAAACGGATCATAGCCAAGATATTGATAACGCCTCATCGTTTGAAAGAAGCTGCCTTCCGGCATATATTGTTCTACCAGTCCGTAGTATTCAGAGGTTTTTACCAAGTCTTTTTGCAGATAAGAGGCGACTGCACTGAAAAAGTAAATATTGCCCATGGCCTGGTTCCATTCTGCATCTGTCAGTCTGACTTTCAGCGCTTGAAATCGGGCTTGAGCCTGTTCTATTCTTAGAAAAGCCGCTTCCCAGCTCTCCACTCCCAGCAATACCGATATATAAAACAGTTCCACCATGGGCTTCTCGGCAAAAGAGTTTTCCGGCAAAGATGAGACCCATCTGATCAACACCATACTTTGCGATTGCACTAACACATGAAGATTTTTCTCGATCAACCGCACAGCATCCGCATAATGTTTGCCTGCCAAAAAATGCTCCATCGCATCATCATCAAGGCCATAACTTTCCAACCAACACGCCGCATCCCTATGCGCTTGCACCCATTTTTCCGGATCCGTTCTCGACCCCATACGCTGTAAAAAGTCCGAAAACAAATGATGATAACGATACCAGTTCCTCTGATCGTCTAAAGGAATGACGAACAAATTCAGCTGCTCTAATCTTTCCAAATATTGTTGACTGTCCATTTGACCTGTTACGGCCTGGCACAGGGATTGATTCATTCGGCTTAAAATTGACGTAGTTATTAAGAATGAGCGCATCCCCTCCGATTGATGGCGAAAAACTTCTTCCAGCAAGTAATCGGATATATGATGCTGTCGGCCGTTAAATTGATGAATGGACTCGGGTATATTAGCGCTGTGCTTCAGAGAGATCGCCGCCAGCTCCAGCCCGCTGATCCAGCCCTCGGTCTGATGGTGCAGCTCCGCCACTTGCTCCGATGTTAACCTTAAATCCGTCGTGTCCCGAAAAAAGACATGCCCCTCGTCCAGCAGGAAGCGCAAATCCTGCATCGTGATTGGATTGTATTCGCCCTTTGCCATAAGTCTGGCAGTTGGTATCGCCAATTCGCTGCGGCTCGCTATATACAGATGAATGTGAGAGGGCAGCCACTCAAGAAAATAGGTCAAAGAAGCATGAATATCAGGACTCTCGATGAAGTGATAATCATCAAGAACGATCGCCAGCTCGCTGGTTAATCGATCCAGGTCATTCAGCAGCACAGGAATCGCTTGCTCTAAAGACGCCCAAAGCCCTTTCTCAAGAAAAGAACAGATCGCCTCGCCAAAGCTTGGGACTGTCTCCTGAATAGCAGCGGTCACACCACTCCAAAATTGAATATAATCATTATCCCGTGTATCCAGCGAGACCCAAGCCACGAGCGCGCCGCATTGCTTCGCCCATACGCTTAAAGCTGTTGTTTTGCCGTACCCGGCCTGCGCGGAAACGTGTGTCAGCTTGACTTTCATTCCCTCATTAAGCATATGAATCAACCTCGGACGAGCTACCAGGCCGCGACGCACATGGGGAATATATAACTTCGTACGTACAATCATGGACAATCCTCCGCAAGTACCGTTAATACACACTACAATTCGACAAATCGATAGATTCTCCTGTTATTATTTTCATAAGTAACGATTCAGCTCTAGTCGCATTTGCGACAGTTTGGAATATACCGTACGGCGTACCCTAGATGCAAGCTCTGCTCTAGTAATCGTAGTATTAGCTTGAAATGAACCATCCTCATATCCCTTGATAAATTTTTTCGCCGTCACTTATGATACGGTTCAGCATATCATCCATTGAGCGAAATCTGGAGCCAGCAATACCTGACGAGGATATCCACGCCTGGTTTGATGCCTCCCTAATCGAACGTGCGCTGCGAAACCTGCTCGACAACGCGATCCGTTACGGATCAGAAGGCCATTATCTTGAGATCGGGCTTACGGAAAAGGACGATACCCTATTCATGACGGTTATCGATAAAGGACGCGGCATTCCCTTACAGGAACTAGAGCATGTATTTGAACGGTTCTATCGTGTTGATGGCAGCAGGAAAGGCGAAGGACTCGGCATTGGACTATCCATTGTCAAAGAAATCATTGCCCTCCATAACGGATCAATTACCTTGACGAGTATCCCTTTTGAAAGGACCGTATTCGAGATCCAGCTGCCAAATCATTAGCGTGAACAGTTGCCCCGAGGGACAACTTTCCGCTCCCATTCACCATATCACTCAAACAGCGAAAAACCGGTAAAGCAACGTATCGCTCTACCGGTTTTCATCTCTATTGATTCACTTCATATCATGCGCCTACGAGCCCGTATCGAGATATTCATCTAAGCCTACGCGCTACCCGTTGACAAGCCGATCCAGTTGATCACCATCTCCATCCGCGCGATGTTCGCGAACGGGCGGAAGCTGCCAACGGTATATCCAGACAAGATCCCGACTTCTACAGCTTGAGCGATCGCATTCTTCAGCTGGTCTTGCATGTCGGTGAAGCTGAACGTTGTGACTTCCCAACATGCTCTGTCCCCTTTCACCCCTCAGTCATGCAGTATAATATCCTCTAGTCCATAAATTCGTTAAGCAGCTGCTCGTAATACGCTTTGATCCATGTTGCGTCAAGACCACTATCGTAATATTTACTGTAATCATAATTGTCTAACGGAAGCTTCGATGCTCTCAATTTCTCAGCAAACAACTGGCAATGAGCAAACTCGGCTCTGGCAAGCTGCGATTTATCCGCCTGCAGCAGTGTCACCGTACGAACCACTCGGTAATAGAACATAATCATCGTATGGCCATAGTCGAATCTCATCTCGTCCTCAAGCAGCCTCTGAGCTACGATGGACTTCTCCGCCTTGAATAGGGCCGCATCCAGAATCGCTCTGCAAGCATGGAGCTGCTCTACGGTAGCAACGAGGCTAATTCCCGAGTTATCGTTTTCTCCAGTGGCTTCATATTTCATGTGTTTGGATGGAAACAAGTTTTCCTCACGATCTTTGATCTTTAACCAAAGGGAATGCTTCTCTCCATCGATCTCCTGATAATGCTTCAAATACTTGATATTGCTTAGTGCGACCTCTAATTTCTCATAGAAGGATTTCATCAGGCCTGCAGCTTCACAGTAGTATTGTTCAAAATACGTATCCATGATGGTTCTTGTATCAGCCTTAGCATTCCACAGGAGCGCCGCATACAGGTAGTTGTTGAGGGCGAGCATTCCCCACCTTCCGCTTGTGATATGCATATAATAGAAATGTCGGGCTCCCGTCTCGTAGTAATAAGGGATATCATTAGCAATGATGCTGCTTAAGAGAATCGGCATAGCGGCAAACGTTCTTACACCGTAATATTCACCTATAAACATTTCCCCTTGAAAATGACGGTTTGTATTCACGGTCCAGCTTTCATAATTATGAAGCAGCTGTAGGTTAGTCTCTGTGCAACCCTTATTGTTGAACGTATGGACATAACATCTTTCGATAGGGAAGAATATAGCAAAGCAATTGTGGTAATCAAACGATTCAGGAAGGGGTCTATCAGGAGCTTCCAGCGTTTCATGATAAGCCGGGAACAGGATTCGGACATTCCTCTTGAGAATGCCCTCTGCCATCGCCTGACAGAGCTTTTGTCTCAAATGATGGACAAGCAGGATCAACCGGCTCGTATAATTGCCACTGCTGCTGCACCTATCGCAGGAACACCAATTCCCGTTATCTAGCAGCCAAAAGTTCAAGTCATCCACATGCTTCAAATCTCCATCGACAAGAGCATTGATTATATTTTTGGCGAGCTCATCTGATGCGTCCGGATGTGTCAGGCAATGATTGTCTCCTGCGAAATACTGCTCCTTTAAAGCTTCCGTGCTGCGGTAGTAACTTCTTTCCCCGTCTACTAGTGCAAACCACTCAGGATGGGACTCCGCATAAGCAAGTATCCCATCGCCGTCGGTGTCCCCTTTGTATTCCAGACTTACGGGATAGGGGTCTTGCGGCTTGCCATCTCCTCCAAACAAGGGATGCGCGTAAGGGTAAGGGCTAAGCGGGTCCAAATACTTGTAGAGGATATCGTGACCCCCGCCCGCAATACGGATTCCCCTTTTCTTCAGCGCATGTGGATTCTTAATGGTAAATAAATGGGCATAATTCATTCGATTACGTGCCATCCAATCGAATAAATCGGCATTTCGGTCGTCGATGAATTCTGAATAGCAGCCTCTTGTCCGAAAGCTGGGCCTTTCCTGACATCGAATCTCGGGGAGGCGAGAGAAGGGCTCCGGAGTATTGACACCTGTTTCACCAGGTGCGTACCAATGGAAGCCGAGCTTCTCCAGAAATGCGTAAACAGCATATAGGCTGCCGATGCTGCCTACCCCAGATAATACCCAATACTTTTCTCCATCCGATTGCAGGGTTTCGATCAGAAAGGCTTCGCCGTTTTCATCGTTCAGCTCGTGACCGTGCACCAAACCTTCCGTTTCGAAAGCCCTTATATAAGGATTGGAGAGCAGTGTTCCGATGAAAATGCTATTGCTTCTATCTTTTCCATGGGCCCATTCATGCTCAGTGTTCTCTATCCGAACAACGGTATGATCACCTAATAGCGTCTGTAGATGTTTTTGAAGCTCTACGGCAGCAAAACATTCGGTGCAATACACGGCTCGCTCGTCGGTATCATCCCACCAATCCACTTGCTGCTCCGAATAGGCTGCTTCCAGGGTGCTGTCAAAGGGCCCTTTGTTCACATATATGGTGAGGATCATTGGGG
>NZ_JBFUIX010000155.1:0-7684 GCF_056401635.1 Paenibacillus sp. P4_E11
TCTGTAGAGGGCTCGAACCTCTGACCCCTACCCTGTCAAGATAGTGCTCTCCCAGCTGAGCTAACAGATCATGATATTTTTTTGGGGAACGAGACTTATAATATCAAGCTTTGTCCGCAATGTCAACCTATTTTATTTTTTTATTTTATACGTGCACAAAGAGTCCTATATCCGTTCAACCGCGAAATAGGTCCGAAGGTGGCCGAATCATAACTTTTTTTGCTTGTCACCGGGGAATAAGAAGGATTTGGTAGTCCGTTGTCGAAAACATAAATGTTTACTAAATCATGCCACATGCTTTGAACTTACATCTAATAGAGGCTGAGGGGTAATAGGATGCAAAGAGGGTTGTTGCACAACACCGTTCTTATTCAAGAGCAACGTGCGGTTAGGTTATTTTTGATACTATATTATTTGCTGCAAGTGATTTTCGATTATTGTTACTACTACGTGTTTCCCAAGCTAGTGAACGAGGCAGTTGCATTCAATTCAGGCGGTCTGGGGTACGGGCTGTATGCAATTGAGCTAGCTTTGCTGCCGGTTGCGATTTACCTGATTCGAAGAAACAATCCCTTCCCGATTAAGTACATTTACTTAGTAGTGTTCCTGCTCGCTACCATGATTAACGACTTGATGACGTATTGGGGGCAGGATGATAAGATCTACGCTAGCGGGAACATTGGGGACGTGTTTCTCATGATCTTCACTCCGATTTTTCTCAACCGACGTTATTTCTTTGTCGTATTGAGTGGCATTGTACTGAAATATGCGATCACCGGAATTGTTCTGACCGAAGGCAGAGTCGTCGTTCCGATCTTGCTGGCGATCGTCATCGGCAGCATGGCCTATATTCTATTAATTCGATTCGTCAATTATGTTGGAGCCGTCCGCGATTCCTACGGTTTACAGATGGAGGATATTGTGAAAGGGATCGTTGCTACGCTAGAGCTCAAGGACCCATATACGCGGGGACACAGCGAGCGAGTCGCACATTTCTCCCTTCTACTGGCTCACCGCATGGGGATATTTAATGAGGAAGAGTTGAAGACGTTCTACTATGCTTGCTTGCTGCATGATGTGGGTAAGGTGAGCATACCAGATTACATATTGACCAAGCCGTCTACATTAACAGAAGCCGAATACGAGATCATTAAGAATCATCCGGTCATCGGAGCGAATGCGATGAAAGGGATCGAAGGGCTACAGGACAGTGTGGAGGTTATTATGCATCATCATGAGCATTGGAATGGGAACGGGTATCCGGATCAGCTAATGGGGGATGACATTCCGATTCTAGCCCGAATTACAGCCGTGGCGGATGCGTTCGATGCGATGACGACGATGCGCTCTTATCGTGAGGCACTACCTGTCGATGAGGCATATAGACGTATCCTCGAGGGCAAGGGAGAGCAGTTCGACCCTCAAGTAGTGGAAGCATTCCAAGAAATATTTCCTTTATGGGTGGATTACATTCAAAAACGTGAAAGCATGACTGCAGAGATGAACTCGGTGGCAATGTAACGTTCTTGTCTTGAGTCGTAAAGGAGGTGAAAAATATGTGCTGGTGGTGCTGGTGGGTTGGTTAAGAAATGAGGAATAATAAAAAACAGGGGTGCCGATTCGTCGGCACCCCATTTATTATATTCAGTCTTTTGCGGCAAACAGCTGATCGCACTGCTTCATAAGCTCGAAGTCGAGCAAGGTGATCCCTCCAGCGCTCCATGAAGTGACGCTCAACGTGACCATCTTGTAATCGATCGCGATCATCGGATGATGGTTTAACTGTTCGGCGGCTAGTGCCACGTTGTGGACATATGCAATACCGTCCATAAATTCACGGAATCGATACTTGCGCATCAACCACTTGTCGTCTTTGCGCTGCCAATCGGGGTACTGCTCCAAGTGCTGCTTAAGGTCTTCTTCATTCAGACGAGCCAAGAGATCTCCCTCCCCAGGGTGCAGATTGGATAAACGGCGCCGCCCTAGACAGGACGACGCCGTTTGGAATGGACTTCTGCGCAGAACGATTACTGCACAACAAGCTTTGTTTTCATGTTAACGTGGCCATCGCCGCATGGAACGGAGCAGACGATGTCGAATGTGCCAGCCTTGTCGAACGTTACTTCTTTGGACGTATCTTTACCGCTCAGCTTCACATCATACCCGTTGATTTCAATACCATGCTTGCCTTCTTTGTTCGACAGAACGACTTTGAGCGTTTCGCCCTTGGTCACCTTGTACTCGGCTTGGTCGAACTGGAAATTGGAGGCGACCAGCTTCAACTGCTTCGCACCGTCAGCTGCAGCGGCTTCGTCTTCGGATTTCTCTGGAGTGGAAGTGACGGCCAGGAAGATCAGACCGAATGCGCAAGCTCCGAAAAACAAAATGGACATGAACCATTTATACATATGGATCCCCCCTTTTTTAGCATTTACGAAGGAAAGAACACTTCGTAAGACTAGACTCACCGAAATGTCACTTCAAAATTATAAACTATTTTGATGGAAGAATCTATTCGACACCGCTTCGTCTTTTTGACAAATCGTTGAACAAACCTAATAGAATGTGAAAAGTTTCTACACCACAGCATTTCCAAAATGATCGATAGGCAAACGTGTATTTTCCGGGATCTGGGTATATACCGTGTTCCGAGTGGGTACTTCCCCATAGACTGATGGTGTATCGTCTAGTAATCGTCCAGTAAAGGGAGGTGGATTTATGGAAAACAAGCACATGCCGATGCCTCAAGTGAGCCCGGCCACCATGCAAGGACCTTTCCCGACATCCGTGATGCCTGCACATATGAACATGCCCATGAACGCACCAATGCAAGTCTCCCCTGCCATGTATGAACACGCGCACCTTCATTACATGCACAAAGGGGCTGTACTAGCAGAAGAAACTTGCTGCAGACCTTCCTCTAACGTAACCGTTATACTCGTCCTGTTCATCCTGCTCGTCATTATACTCCGTGGAAGATGGTAGGGCCGATCCAACTTGAACCGAAATAAACGGATGAATCGGGGGACGGCGGAGCCGTCCTCCTCTTTTCAATGCGGCGAATGGAGAGGAGACACTGCATGTCATTCAAGAATAAAGCGGGTAGTGTGAAACCCAAGTCGAAGCGGATCGATTATCAATCGAAGATGGACCACTCCCTCCGTCGGTATGTGCAAGCGCCGAAGAGAAAATCGAGCAAGATCAAAGTCATCATCGAGTTCTCAAGACAACCTTCGCGTAAGTTGTTGTATCAGCTGAAACGTCGGGTAACCTCTCATGCCCACCAGTTCCGCATCCGTCGGAAACTGAAGCTGATTCGTTCTGTTGCGGCACATGTGCACGCCCAATGCCTACACAAGTTATGTGCACATGGCTCGGTCAAGCGGGTTCATCTGGATCGGAAGCTCTACACGAGACTTAATATAGCTACTCCATCAATCGGCTCAAAGGCGCTGCAGCGAGCGGGAGTTTCGGGTCGAGGTGTAACGATCGGCATTATCGATACGGGAGTATTTCCGCATCCGGATCTAATCAAGCCGACCAATCGAATCGCCGCGTTTCGCGATTTCGTAGGCAGCCGGACGAAGCCGTATGATAACAACGGCCATGGAACACATGTTGCAGGAGATGCGGCAGGCAATGGCCGAAGCTCTAGAGGCAAGTATACGGGCCCAGCGCCAAAAGCGCGTCTTGTCGTTGCCAAGGCGTTCGATCGAACCGGCTCAGGTGATACGTCTAACGTGATCGCAGCATTGGACTGGATCCTGCGAACGAAGAAGCGATATGGGACTCGAATTGTCAACATGTCGTTCGGAGCTCCTGCGGTAACGAAGTGCTCGGACGACCCCTTGTGCAGAGCGGCTACAAAAGCTTGGAAAGCTGGGTTAGTTGTTGTTGCAGCTGCAGGCAATGAAGGGCCTGCCGCACGGACGATAATTACACCCGGGATTAACCCGAACATTATTACTGTGGGAGCAGCTAATGATCGCAGGTCGGTTCGACAATCGGACGACACGATCGCTCCGTTCTCCAGCCGCGGGCCGATCGCTGGTAGAAGAGTCAAGCCAGATCTCGTCGCCCCTGGCGTGAATATAATCTCACTGCGAGCACCAGGCTCTTTCTTGGATAGACAGGAGCCCGGCGATAGAGTAGGGAAGAGCTACTTCCGTCTGTCCGGTACGAGTATGGCTACTCCGATGGTATCCGGCGCCATCGCCCAGCTGCTGCAGCGAAGACCATGTCTGACTCCTCGACAAGTGAAAGCTTTGCTCAAGAGGACGGCCGTGAAACTGCGGAGGTTTGGGCCGAATGCACAGGGTAAAGGTGAAGTAAGAGTATCCTTATCGGGACAATAGGTGTCCAATCAGACCGAAAAAACGGTTGTCAGGATCTAAATCCCATGATAGTATGTTGTAAATAAGTGGGAGGGTTTCTAGGGATCCGAGGTTACGCCAATCTGTGGTAACCGTCGAACCGAGCGAAGCCGAACGTGATTCGAGGTAGTCGCGTTACACCGTAGGGATAAAAGACCTTCGGCAAGTTCCGCCTGCAAAGGCGGCTTGTCGAGGGTCTTTGCTGCTTTAATCAGCTAAACTACGGGAGAGGAAGGAAAGGACCGATGAAGGCGATTCGTGCGCAAGGTGTAAGTAAGGTGTTCATGGCCAAGAAGAAGAAGGAAGGGCTCTTCGGCAGCGTTCAAGCTTTATTCCATCCCGAGTATACGGCTAAGACAGCCGTTCATCCGATTGATCTGGAAGTGGAACGCGGTGAGTTCGTTGCCTTCCTTGGTCCGAATGGAGCAGGCAAGTCGACTACAATCAAGATGTTGACCGGCATTCTACATCCTAGCTCGGGATCGGCCGAGGTGTTGGGGATGTGTCCATGGAAGGAACGGTCTAAGCTTGGGTTCCGAATCGGCACGGTGTTCGGACAGAAGTCACAGCTATGGTACCATCTACCCCCTATCGATACGTTCGAGTTGATGTCGCGTATTTATGAGATGGGACGTTCAGACTACATAAGTCGCCGCAATGAATTGATCGAGCGATTCGAGCTGCAGCCGTATCTGCATACACCTGTCCGCAAGTTATCGCTGGGGGAACGAATGAGATGCGAGATGGCTGCGGCACTTCTGCATCGTCCTGATATGGTCTTCCTCGACGAGCCCACGATTGGGCTGGACGTCATTGTGAAGCTGAAGATACGCGAGCTGCTGCTGGAAATGAACCGTCAAGAAGGCACAACGTTGTTCCTGACGTCACACGATGCTGGCGATGTCGAACAATTATGTCGCAGAGCGATCGTCATTAACCATGGGATGATCATCCTAGACGATCAGGTGGCGAACTTGAAGCGAACGTTCATGACCCATAAGACGATCATACTGAAGCTCAGGGAGCCCGCTGAGGAGAATATGAGATTGCAAGATGGAGTTGAGCTGTTGGAGCGGCGTGAGCTCGAACTGAAGCTATCGGTGGATACGACGCGCAGCACGATTGAATCGGTGTTAACCCGTCTACTTGCCGACTATAAGCTGAACGATGTGACGATTGAAGATCCACCGATGGAACAAATCATCACTCGCATCTACGAGGAGACAGGGAAAGGGGCGCTTGTACATGGGAGCGTTAGCTAAGCTGGGTAAATACAGTGCGGTTGGGCGGATTACCATTCGCAATCATCTCGCTTATATCTCGGACTTCGCCATACGTTCCTTGTTCCTGCTCGTAATCCTGTATATATTCATGCAGCTGTGGAGCGTCACATTCGCCGGTGAAGGAACGGAACGAATTGCGGGGTATTCTTATGAACAGATCATCTGGTACTTGATCGTGGCGGAGTCGGTTATACTGTCGACGCCCAAGTTGATCTCGAGAATTGAGACGGAAGTGAAGAACGGGGACATCAGCTATCAGTTAATCCGGCCGATTCACTATATTTGGTACCATTATGCTGGATTCATGGG
Organism: Paenibacillus sp. P4_E11; assembly: GCF_056401635.1. Taxonomy (NCBI): domain Bacteria; kingdom Bacillati; phylum Bacillota; class Bacilli; order Caryophanales; family Paenibacillaceae; genus Paenibacillus; species Paenibacillus sp. P4_E11. Next base: position 5,966 of record NZ_JBFUIX010000155.1, read on the forward strand.
GGAAGCGCTCATTCGACTACTTGTGAATGTGGCAATCGGTTCAATGCTCGGAATCTTGATGTTCGGCTGGGCATTTCCAAGCGTCTGGCATATGATGGCCCTCGCAATTGTGCTTCTAGGTTCGTTCACAGTGCAATTCGCGATGAACATGGCGATTGCGCTCTGTGCATTCTGGGTGGAGGAGACACGTGGCCTGGATTTCGTCTACCAGAAGCTGCTGTTCACGATTGGAGGCATGCTGCTGCCTCTGGAGCTATTTCCTGGTATGCTGCAGTCCATCAGCCGATGGCTGCCTTTCCAGACGGTTGCTTATTTCTCAGCGAAGACGGCTGTTCAATTCGACGTATCGGGCTGGCTGCAGATGATCGGAGTCCAAGCGATCTGGATCGTCGTGCTGCTGACAGGCGTGTTCGCCATATACCGGAAAGGAGTGAGTAAGCTGCATGTTAACGGTGGTTAGAATGATTAGGTTGATGGTTACGTGTTGGAAGCTTAATTTGGCTGGGGCCATGGAATATCGAATGAGTTTTTTTCTCACGGCTGGGATGATGCTAGTCAACAATGTAGTGTGGATCTTTTACTGGAACATCTATTTCAATCGGTTTCAAGTCGTGAATGGCTGGACATTCGATGACGTGATGATGATGTGGGCTATTGGCGCAGGAGGATTCGGCTTATCGGCTGTTTTCTTCGGTAACTGCTTTGCCATTGCGCAACTTGTAGCAAGCGGCCAGCTGGAACCTTTTCTCGTTCAACCTAAGCCGGTGCTGCCGCATCTGCTCGTGAGCCGAATGTCTGTATCTGCCATCGGCGATGTAGTATTCGCAGTGCTGCTCTTCGGAATGTTCGGTAACCATAGTATGGTAGGCTTGTTGAAATTTATGATTGCCTTGTTGCTTGCTACACTGATGTTTATTTGCTTCAATATACTTGTACAATCACTTGCCTTTTATTTCGGGAACGCAGAGGGGCTGGGCTATCAACTGAACATGGGGTTCCTGACATTTGCCACATATCCTACGAATATTTTCCATGGCATGGGCAAGCTAATCTTATTCACGGTCATCCCGGCCGGGTTCATCAGTTACATGCCAATTGGCTTGCTGCGCAGCATCGAGTGGCCCTACATGGGCGGATTGCTTGGTATTGTATTGCTGCTGGCTGTCGGGGGCATCGCTTTATTTTATCGGGGGTTGCGGAAATATAGTTCAGGAAATCAGATTACACTGCGGATGTAACAAAAAGATTAGTCACGAATGGAAGGAGGCAGGGTAGGTTGAAAACGATCATAGTAACTCGTCAGCAAGAGCTAGAACAAGTGCTTGCCGTCCGCAGAGAAGTGTTCGTGCAAGAGCAGGGAGTGGATGAGGAGTTAGAAGTGGATGAGTATGACGTCTCCCCGGATGCTTGCGTACATTTCCTCCTCATAGAGGGGGATGGAACCGCGATCGGGGCAGCTAGAATGAAGCCCTATGAGGAGGGAAGCGTAAAGATGCAGCGTATTGCGATTCGTGCGGTATCCCGAGGACATGGGTATGGACGATTGCTGTTGCAGGCGATGGAACATCAGGCGATCTCGGACGGATACAAGTATGCTGTTCTCGACGCCCAAGTTCAGGCACAGCATTTTTACTCGAAACAAGGGTATGCCATTATATCGGAACAACCATTCTATGATGCAGGAATTGAACATGTAAGGATGCGAAAAAAGCTATTTAG
>NZ_JBFUIX010000156.1:0-7617 GCF_056401635.1 Paenibacillus sp. P4_E11
CGGCCATTTCCTGTAAAGTGACCGGTTCCCGATAGCGGGTCTCGATAAGCGCCATAGCCGGCCTCAGCCTTTCATAAACGAACGGCTTCATGCCGGTGTTGGTTCGGGAAGTATAGCGGGAAATATCTATGAGCAGATCGTACATAAGTTGGGAGCTATGATGACCGGACACAACACTTTTCTTAATTTGAAAAAGAGTGTTAATTTCCCGCACGCGGGAGAACAGAGTATCCGGTCGGGTCATATACARCACTGYCGWTTCGGGAAAGTGCAAGGTACGGAGCAATTCCAAAGCRAGCGTTCCATTAAACTCCACCCAATGAATCGTCCATGGTTCCAGCACGGCCCTGTATCGGTGAGGAACAYCCGGAAATAAMAGAAGGCCCTGTCCCTTGGWTATCGTAACGSTCTCTCCAYCAAGCTCCAGGACGCCCTGCCCGTCTTGACATTGAAGCCACTGGTAGGCCCCCCAACCCTTATCGCGGATGACGTCATGTTGRTTGAGCCAATACCCCGACGAKAGGATATACAGCGGCAGGTCATAATCCGCCTTGCTYAGGACGTTGTAAAAACGATTCGACATGYTCCTCCTCCTGTYCMTWTGAATCAGCTCWATRCCWTGATTGGAAAATAAAAGCRGACACCACTCTAGCAATGTCAGATCGGRAATCTAACATTRCTCAAGAGGTGTCCACTYTTACTATCCCTATTACTTAGTAGCCTTTAATTCGGAGATTCTCTTAGTTAACTCATCCTGTCCTTCTCGGAGCAGCGTATTTACATCGGCCTTTCCATTGATATAGTTCAACAATTTCCCGTTCATAATGTTTGAGCCTTCACGATCAAATAACGTTGCCGGAGCAGGGTCCGGATACTTTTGGCTGAGCACCGCGGCGACATTCTTTCCTTTTGCCGCTTCATTGTTAGCAAAGGCCTGTTTCTGGATGGCTGGATCTTTCAAGCCTGTGAGACGTCCGTTCTTGGTAGCATCGAGCTGAACCTCCGGATTCGTGCTTAAATAGGCGATGATTTGAAAGGCAAGATCCGTGTTTTTCCCACCTTTGGGCAAAATAAATCCGTCTGAGAACAAGCCTTGACCGATATTCGGCTTATCTGTAAATGTCGGATAGGAAACGAAATCCCACTTAAACCCTTCTCTCTCCATTTTTACCATATCGGAATTGTGAAGGAGCAGAATATCCGGCAGCATGGCGACCGTATTTCGGATGAGTTGGAGAGACGACGAAGGAAATGAGATTGATCTTGCTGAGCTGGGTGCCCTTCCAGTAGGAAAAGTCAGCTTGCGCAATACAGAAAGACTGATTGGAGATTACGCAGCTCTGAAACCGTACAGCATCCAAGGAGAGCGGTGGAGTATGCTCCGTAGAAGCCATTACCTGCATCATTTATGGCTGCTGTATTGTGAAGAAGCGGAGGAACTGTTGAATGAGAAACCCCATCGACCGGCAGACTCGATCATTCAACAGGCAACCAAGCTTATTCAGGCTCAAGCATTTGAGAGATTCAGCCTCAATGCGATTGCCGCCTCTTTGGGGATTAGCCGCATGCAGCTGTGTAAAAAGTTTCACGCTGAGTTAGGAACGACACCGATCAAGTATCTCACCTCCCTTCGTCTTAAAAAAGCCAAGACTCTGCTGGCGGAAACGGATTTGACGCTGGATCAAATCTCGGAATGCTGCGGTTATCAGAACGGGTTTTACTTAAGCCGTGTATTCAAAAACAATTGCCTCGTAACCCCCATGCAATACCGAAAAGCCCACCGCCTGTAGCGATGGGCCTTTCCTGTTATTCCTTTCTGGACGGCAGCCCAGACCAAATCTGGAATAGGCTCAAAATTTATTCCAACTCATGAACAAACTTGATCATCAGATTTGCATCCTCTTCTTTGATTTTTTTGCCTTTCTGTGCTTGAATTTCGTTGATGAAAGCCTTGAATTGTCCGTGCTGAAGCTTTTTGACCAAAGAGCCCGCGATGCCTTGATCGCCGTTAGAGCCGGCAATCCAATCTTTGATGAGTTGGATCAGGCTATCCAAAGTAACCTTGACTGTAACCGTCGTTGAGGCCGAACCGGTATTTCCGGCCGCATCCGTTGCATGAGCCGTTACCGTATTGTCACCGATGTTCAACAGGTAAGCCGGCCCGTTCATCAAAGGAGCCGAGCATGAGTTGTAAACAACACCGGACACGGTATCCGAAGCCGTGCAGGTGACCGTTACCGTCTGATCGATGGTGTACGTTCTTCCTCCGCTGATCTGAATGTCTGGCGCCGTCCGGTCAATGGAGAAGGCAACCATTTGAGGCTGTTCTTCATTTCCCTCACTATCGATCGACCGGAATGCTAACGTATAAACACCGTCCTCTTCAAAAACAAGATCATGCAAGTACGGTTTCCAAGTTGTTCCGCCGTCCAGACTGTATACAGTTGACGCTACTCCCGACAAGTTATCTCGAGCGGCTAAACTTACCGTGACCGGCTGCACATACCATCCATTTTGTCCATCCGGCTGCGAAGGCGACACCGTTGCGACGGTGACGGGCGGAGTACTGTCCAAATTGTAGTACAACCTATCGATATCCGATTGCATCAAGGCATTGCGATAAATCCTCAATTCATCCAACATGCCTTTGAAGTTTCCACCGCCGCCGGGGTTCATTCCGATGCGATCCTCTTGGGACGGAGAATAACGGCGATAATAATTTTGGCCAAAAGAAAATGTTCCGCCGGGAGACTGCTCCACTTTGTCCAAATACATCTTCATCGACTTATTCCGGAAATCCGCAACCGCTACGACATGATGCCATGAATCCGGACTGTTGAAGCTGAAGCTCTTGCTCTGGTAACTGTCTGATTTATCGCTTCGCGCACCCATCCGAATCGTATTGGAGTCGACTGTCAGCTCAAAACCAGCCTGTGTTCCATCAATACGCGTGCTCAAGATATCGTATCGGGCTCCATTTGCCGGCATCAAGCTCGGGTTGATCCAGACGCTAACGGATACAGCGTCGGCATTTGCCATTTCATTACCGATCATGTAATTCATGTCAAGGTAATCCGTCCCGTCCATGTTGATGGCCTGCCCGAACTTGCCGGATGTGTATCCGCTTGTTCCAATTCGGATAGGATCGTTCCCCTGAGCTGTATCATCATTGGAGTCAACGTCAAAGGGATAGCTCCCGACTAAAGAGGCGGGCTGCAAATAATTACGGAAATCAGTAATCCGATGGAACGTCAACCGATTTGCGTTATGGTGACTGTTCGCGCCACTGTAGGAAGTGCGGGAGACGTAGATCAGATCGTTGCCGTCGAATTGCCAATCAACGTATTGGAAGCCGTTTTTAGCGACAGAATCCAACCAATTCAAGTTCTCATCCGCTTGAATAAGCAGCTTGCCCCTCGTCCAATTGACAAGGTCCGTCGAATAAAAAAGCGACAGCACATTGCGTTGTCTATTTTGACTCACGTTGTAATCGGTGTGCTCATTGACAATCACGATGTACTTGTCCGAATCGGGATCGTAACGGATGGTGAATTTCACATCTCCGCCCGGCATATCGAATTCCCCGTACCTGGTGAGCGTCTTGTTGTCCGACCCGAGCTTGTAAATGCCTGCGCGATTGATTACGGAGCGTCGGAGTACATTCCACACTTGTCCGTCCGGTCCGACTACGGCATTGCCCTCAATATATAGATTGATGTCGGATTGGTTCGATTGGGTCCAATTGGACGGATTCATCAAATCCGCCGTTTCCGATACGGAAATGAGCAAGGCCCACATGCCCCATTTATTTTGCTGTTCAAATCCTTTGTAAAGGCGTCCGTTCGCATGCAATACCGGCGTCGGCGCACAGTGATACTTGATGTTGCCGGCAGCTTGATAAAGAATGGAGGCTTCGCTCCAAGTCGTGCCGCCGTCGATGCTTTTGCGGATAACGACGGAGCCGAGACCGTTGTCGGTTCCAAGCAAATAAACGGCCCCGTTATGTTCGAACAACGTACTCCAATATTGACCGTCAATCGACGCCGTCATCGACCAAGTCGCTCCATCGTCCGTAGAACGAAATACTCGGGTCGTTCCGATAACGGGAATGGAAACCCCGTAGTCGTCGCTAGCCAGCAGAGTTCCGTCAGTAAGCTTGACGATGCTGGGACTCCCTATGTAGACGCCAGAATTGGCATCGGAGAAATCGATCTGAGCCTTCAACACGTCCGAATAGTTGTTCGCCGATGCGACAGGGATTCCCGCAAACAGGACCAAAAATGCTGAGAACAAGATCAGCATAGCCTTACCATTCTTTTTTGCTCGTTTCATTACGCTCTCCTCCTTTAAAATAGCTTTCAATATACGAGTTCTCGAAAATTTTTGACGGTATGAAAGGAAATGATATTGCCGTTATGCGCACTGAAGGCCCGCTCGTCACCGGATCGGCTGAGGATATGCAGATCCTCGCCGTCCACGGCCATCGAGGCATAATGACGGGGCTGTCCAGCCGTTGGTCCAGTCGTCACTAGGCCTGCAAAGCACCAATCGATACCATTTTTGGAGAAATGCAGTTGAAGCCGACTCCTCTCATTGTTCGGGAGATTGTAACGGTCCGCCGGCAACCTTTCCGCTTTCGTCATGCTATCCGTGGCTTGTGTGCTAAGGAGCCAGTATAGMCGAGTCGCTTCGTCATAGAGGATATGGAATTTCATTTGTCCGCCCGGACATGGAACGAATACGATCCGTTTACCTGAAGGGACCGTCTCCAGCATCGTTGTCATCGTGCCGTCCTCCTGCTCGACGACCTTCACCATAGCGGCATAACCGGTACCTCCGGTATGAGCCCGCATCCACAGATGGAATGTCCGTCCGCTCGGATCATGCCAATAATGATCGGGATCGACAAATTCCACCACGTTGGTCTCGAGCCATCCCGCCGGGGCGCTGCCCCGACCCGGCGCTACGTCGATATAACGGTACGGATCGGCATGAAAGAAAGGAACCCCGAAATAATCCAGCGACTCCACGGGAACGGCATCGCAAAAGGCGAGCTCGGAGGCAAACGTCCAGTTTGCGGCCTCTGTTAAATCCGCATCCGTCTTCCCTCGCAACAGGACCGGCGCCAATTCACCGACCGCCCAGACGTTGATCTTGTGGTGAAGACGTTTCTCCATAGCCACATACACGGATCCGTTCGAATAATGAACGTTGCACGGCGCTTGATGCCATTGTTCTCCGGACGTAAGTCTTGCCGGTTCCGTCCAGCTTTCCCCATCGTTGTCGGAACGAATGATCATCAAATCGCCTTGGTGGCCCAAAACGTATAAAGAGTTGCCTGCAACGATCGGCCTGGCATGCACAAACGGAAAATCGTTCCGGTACGCCCACGTTTTTCCCCGATCATCCGATGTGAAGATCTTTCCGTACGGCGTTTGCACGCCTGGACCGGCAAAGTCCATAGTTGCCACCAGCCGACCAGAAGTGAGGCGGGCTATGCCCGGGCTATAGCAAAAGATCGATGACGGATCTGGAGATTCATAAATGGTGACAAACTCGTCTGCGAGCGGATTCATTGTGTTGCCTCCTATTATCTTTGAGTAGACCGGTCATGACTTTCTTGACGTTTGTTACGGATTCGCCTTACTTACCCTGCGAGGCGATATGCTTGTTGATCGCATCTTCCGCGTCCCTGAGCGCCGTGTTAACATCTTTCTTGTTATTCATGTAATCGACGTAATTCCATCTTAGAATTTCGGCTGCCTTCGGGTAATAACGCGAATATTCTGGTGCGGCAGCCGGCGCGCTCTTGAAGATGCTCTCGATATGCTTACCCTGCAATTCAGGAAGATCTTTGCCGAATTGCTGCTTATATTTAACATCCTTTAAAGTAGATACCCGACCCGATTTTCTGACCATGTTCGTCTGCACCTCGTCGGAGAACAGCACTTCCATCGTCCTCATCATGTCGTCCTGGTGCTTGCTGTTCCGGTTGGGTATGAGGATATGCAGGTCGTACATGCCATAGACGTTCGGTTTGTCCGAATAGCTTGGGAATTGGACTACATCCCAATCCAGTCCGGGAGCTTGCTTAAGCTGCTGAAACATATTGACCGTGGCGAGCATGGCGACCGTCTGATTCTGAACAAACCGTTCGATCCCCTTATTCTGATAGGTTACCCCCGGTAACGAATACAATTGTTTAGCCGTTTCAAACGCTCGCTTATAAGGCTCGCTGTTAACCTGCGCTTTATTGGTCTTTGCATCCACCGCCCCGAGGGACAGCGGGAACGTAAAGCGGACATAGTCGTCGGTATCGAGACCATAATATTGGGTCGCTCCCTCCTGACGCGACACTCTTTTTCCCAATTCTATTGCCTCCGTCCAGGTCATGCCGTCCTTCGGATATGGAACGCCGTATTTATCGAAGATACTTTTGTTGTAATAGAGCGCGTTTAATTGAACCGCATAAGGCAGTGCATACAATTCTTTTCCGTTTTCCGACACGGCTCGGATTGCATCCAAAGCTCCCTGATCGAACCTACCCAGATCGAAATTGTTCTTTTTCGCAAGTGGTGTAATGTCTTCGAAATACCCGAGGTCCTTATAAAAGGTCATCTGGCCGTTCCACGTTACGAAAAAATCTACAGACTCCCCYGCTGCGATCAATTTATCCAGGTCGTTTCGGGTGGAGACTTGCTCTACCGTAAGATGCGGATATTTGTTTCTGACCGGATCAGCGATCAATTCTTTGAAATCCTTGTCCGAAATGTACGCAGGGTCGTTATAAATTTTCAACGTAACCGGCTGTAACGGCGGACTGGTAACCTTTCCTTCCTTTCCTTCACTTGAGCTCTTTGACCCGCAACCTGCCAACAAGAGAGACATGCATACAACGCCTACAATTAAATTTCTTAACTTCATTTATACCCCACCCTCCCATTTCGACCTTGATCACAGGGGTTCAAAGCCTGCGATAAAACAATATTCATATTGTATATTTGTTCCAAGGTCTTATGAATATAATGGTAAGGCCATTAGGAAGCGCTTGCAATCACACAATTTTAAAACCTATAGCACGATCTTCATATTCATATGGCGCAATGCTTCTGATCGTTTATATGGACTGATGCATTTTTCGAAATTCCAGAGGCGTCATCCCTTCATTTTTACGGAAAATCTTGATAAAATAACTTGGGTTTTCAAAGCCGACTTCAAATGTAATGGCCTTGATTCCCAGATCCGAGTATTCCAGCAGAAGCTCCTTCGCCTTACTGATCCGATACCGGTTCAAATATTCGATGGGACTCAGCCCAACAGCCTGTTGGAACATATGGCATGTATATTGAGGGGTCACAAGCAAGCTGTCGGCCATTTCCTGTAAAGTGACCGGTTCCCGATAGCGGGTCTCGATAAGCGCCATAGCCGGCCTCAGCCTTTCATAAACGAACGGCTTCATGCCGGTGTTGGTTCGGGAAGTATAGCGGGAAATATCTATGAGCAGATCGTACATAAGTTGGGAGCTATGATGACCGGACACAACACTTTTCTTAATTTGAAAAAGAGTGTTAATTTCCCGCACGCGGGAGAACAGAGTATCCGGTCGGGTCATATACA
>NZ_JBFUIX010000157.1:0-7359 GCF_056401635.1 Paenibacillus sp. P4_E11
GATGGACGTACCGCTGGTGTACCAGTTGTCTCGCCAGAGGCACCGCTGGGTAGCTAAGTACGGACGGGATAAGCGCTGAAAGCATCTAAGCGTGAAGCCCCCCTCAAGATGAGATTTCCCAATTAGTAAGACCCCTTGTAGACGACGAGGTTGATAGGTTCGGGGTGGACGCGCAGTAATGTGTGGAGCTGACGAATACTAATCGGTCGAGGGCTTATCCWATTCACTCTTACCCGGAGTGACCAGTTAYACAAGTTGCGGCTCGTTACCGCTTTCGCATCCAGTTTTCAGGGAATAATTTCTCTGTATCGCCCTTYGGGGCCCRCGCAATTCGTTTGGTGACGATGGCGGAGGGGAACCACGCGTTCCCATCCCGAACACGACCGTTAAGCCCTCCAGCGCCGATGGTACTTGGACCGCAGGGTCCTGGGAGAGTAGGACGTTGCCAAGCGATTTGCTACTTGTTATAATATTGCTAAGATGTCGGGACGTAGCTCAGCTTGGTAGAGCACCTGGTTTGGGACCAGGGGGTCGCATGTTCAAATCGTGTCGTCCCGACCATAAGTCATCCATTATTTCATGTACATAATGAGAGCAGAAGCCTGATCAGGCTTCTGCTCTTTTGCTACGTTAAAGAAAATTCAACTTGATTGTACTTGCACGGAGAAGCGGACATAGGAGCCGCTATTCGTTACGAAACTGCGGTAATTCACCCGCTTGCGGACCGTAGAACCGTTAATGGCTGTGAATCTGCGGACCTCTAGAGCGATCTGCTCCAGAGGTGGTTGGTGTTTCTTAGTGCTGCGAATGTAAAATTATGGTATGATGATGTTATAAATGATTACGCTTACAATGTTACAATGATGTGGAGGTAAGGATAATGAGAAACAAGTTCCTAAACTCACCAATGATCTACGCAATGGGCATGTTCGCGATGATGATACCGAGCCAAGCCTTTAGTGCATTCTACAGTTATTATTACGTAGAGAAGCTCGGACTTGGCATAGGACTCGCCACGCTGGCTAGAACCATCTACCTGATCTGGGATGCAGTGAATCAACCGATCTTCGGCTACTTGTCGGATCGAACCAGAACACGCTATGGTCGGCGCAAACCCTGGATCTACTCAGCGATTCCATTATTCATGCTCACATTCATTATGGTGTTCTCTGTACCTGAAGGCTTGGCGGGTAATGATCTGTTCGTCTGGTTTCTCATTGCACTAATCTTGTATGAAGGTGTTGCTACGATTCTGTGGGTGAACTACGGCGCATTATTCCCGGAACTGTTCGTGGGCAATCAATTGCGGGCGAAGGCGTCTGCGATCCAGCAAGGCTTTCAAATTGTAGCGATTCTAATCGGATCGGCGTTGACGCCTATCATCTTCGATGCACTTGGATTTAGTCAAATGTCGGTGATCTACGCACTTACTTTCGCTGTCTTCATGTTATTGTTTGTCGTATCCGTAAAGGAGAACGAGGAAGCAAGCAAGGAACCTAGGCTCAAGTTCACGGAGGCGTTCCGAGCGACGTTGAAGAATAAGGAGTTCTGGATATTCAACATCGCGAACTCGTTCGCTCAGACGGTGAATGGGCTGCTCAGTTCGATGATCCCGTTCTATGCCAAGTATGTGCTGCACATCCCAGAATCACAAGTCTCGCTTCTGCTCGCCTCGATCTTCGTCTCCGTCATCCCACTTGTTGCGGTCTGGTATGTGATCGTCAAGAAGCTTGGCGGATTCAGATCGTGGCGGCTATCCTTAGCGGTGTATGGCTTGTGTGCCATTCCGCTCTGGTTCGGTACGAACCTTGCAGGTGGGATTATCGCCGGGATCATCGTAGGCTTCGGACTGGCCGGCTTCTTGGTCACGCCTCCAATGGTGAGCAGTCAGATCATAGATCGGGACACGGAGAAGACAGGTCAGCGAAGAGAAGGTGTCTACACGGCTGTAGCTGGGTTCATAACCCGATCAAGTGGACTAATATCCGCATTGGCTTTCTGGATTGTGGGCATGATGTTCGGGTATGTGAGCGGGGATGATCCAGGGTCCGACCCAGAGACCACGTTCAAGGTGTTGATTAGTGTTGTGCCGCTCTGTCTGTTGGTTGTTTCTTTCATCATTTCTTTATTCGTTAGAAGTTTTCAAGATAACGGAAAAGCAACCCCCGATTCCAAAGATTGAGGAGGAGCCATGCGTAGAACCTTAATATTAAACTGTGACGATTTCGGCCAAAGTCGGGCGGCGAATGAAGCAATCATGCATTTGCTAGAGGAGCGGAAAGTGTCGTCGGCAACGATCATGCCTCCCGCGCTCGGATTTCAAGAAGCTGCGGAGTGGGTGCAGAAGAAGGAGATTGCGAACGTTGGTCTGCATCTGACGTTCACGAGCGAATATGAGGCGGTCCGCTTCCCTAGCCTGACTGGACACGCCTCGCTCCATGATGAAACAGGACATATGCATATGACCGTAGAAGCGTTCGAGAAGAACGCTGATCCACAGGCCGTACGTGCGGAAATCCAGGCTCAATTCGATGCTGTGAAAAAAGCCGGAATCCAGATTACGCATGCGGACAACCACATGGGCAGCCTATACGGATTGGCGACAGGTCGTAGCTACTTGCCACAGACGTTGTGGGCTTGTTCCAGAAAAGGCTTGCCGTTCCGCTTGTTCCGCTACATTTATAGCAGCGACGCGTTCCTAGCTTCCATTCCTGGGGCAGAGAAGACGTTAGGCAAGGTCGTTGCCTTAGCGGATACGCTAGGAGTGCCTGTTCCCGACTATTTGCTCACACACCCGTATCACATAGAAGATGGCGAGACGTATACCAGCTTCAAGGCGATGCTCATTCAGAAGCTGTATGACTTGCCGGAAGGGATATCGGAGACGTACATCCATCCTGCAGTGGAGGACGAGAAGTTGCGGAAGCTGATTCCTTCATGGGATAAGCGAGTGTGGGAGTATAGGCTCATGCTCGACGATGATTTCGCTTATGCGCTTAAGGATGCTAGCATCCTGTTGACGGATTATCGCTATGTGCTTGCCAATAGGAAGAGGCCGCGGTTGAAGTCAGCGTTCAGACTTGCCCAGTCATTGTTGAGCCGCAATTAGTGACTGCCGTCCTGTGATCGGGTAATATAGTCTCTATTCGGGTCTGAGATTCAACAGGGTGATACCATGTCCAGAGAGAAGGAATCAACATGACAATACATACACATGAAACTTCGCTACTAGCAGAGCTAGCCACTTTCGCCGGAGGTTGCTTCTGGTGTATGGTGACGCCATTCGAAGAGCAGCCAGGCATTCTCAGCATCGTATCAGGCTATATGGGGGGAACGACGGCTAGACCGACTTATGAAGAAGTGAAGGCAGGTAAATCAGGACATGCGGAAGTAGTACAAATCCGGTTTCAGCCGGAAGTGTTCCCGTATGAGAAGCTGTTAGAGCTGTATTGGCAGCAAATTGACCCGACAGACGACGGCGGGCAATTCCAGGATCGGGGCTTGTCATACCGAGCAGTTATCTTCACCCATACGGAGTCCCAACGCGAGTTGGCCGAGAAGTCCAAGCAGGAGCTTGCTGCAAGTGGGAGGTTCGATGCTCCGATCGTGACGGAGATTATGGAGGCAAGCGTCTTCTACCCGGCGGAAGAGTACCATCAGAACTATCATCGGAAGAATACGACGCATTACAAAGAGGATCGCGCAATGTCCGGCCGAGACGAATTCATCCAGAAGCATTGGACATAAGACCTGATCTAACAGCCTGAGAAAGTCTTAGACAGCCTGAGACTACAACCATGACTTGTGGCATCAACAAATACAACGTCCCCATGAACTGGATCACCAGCCCACGGGGACGTACTTATGACGTTCAGGGAGTTAGGGCATCATTACAGAAGCCCGGTACACACGATCGTTCCAGCTCACTGTGGCGTGTAAGGTCTCAGCTACGAAACGAAGCGGTACGTACATTCGACTGTCATCCCCAATCTGTAAAGGGACAGGGAGTGGTACTGACTCGCCATTCACTAGAGCGGACATACTGCCATCCATTAGCTTCATTACGCTACTACCGCTCTTAATAGTGGCGGTACGCGTTGCAGCATCCCACTGGAATTCGGCTTTCAATGCGTTAATAAAAGGGCGGATCGGAACAACGGTCGTATCGTTGACGATGTAGCCTTTGAAATCCGGGATAAATTGGCCGTTCAGCTCAATCTGTACGCTAGGCTTGTCCAGCTTGCGGACGACCCATACATTGCTCAACTCGCGACCAGGGGTCGTAAGCATCGTACCGTTGGCGTACAGTGCGGAACTGGAACCTCCGTCCATGTTCATCGCTTCTTTCAAGCGGAGCTGCAGAGCTATTACGGCCAACTCCGGCATCGTCGCGCCCGCGACCGTCCCCATCACGATCCGATCTGCTTCATCGATCCCGACGAAGCTGCGCATTGCTGAAGCTTGGGTGATCTTCGGGTCGGTGAAGCCGTCTCGGCCGTAATCCAGGTCAGTCACGCCGCTCGTGACAAGCTTAGGTCCAACGCCGATGGCGGCCAACCAACTTCTCGCGTCAAGCGTCTGACCGCCTTCTCCGCTTGCCAGCAGCTCAGAGGTAACGGTGTCACCCACATGCAAGTTCGGCAACAGGTAAGTCTGGTTGTTCAGGCTGTTGCCGACGAACAGCACATATCCGTCCGCGGGAACTTGAACGGCTTCTTCAGTCATGTGCGTGATCCGGCCTTCGCTAATAACGGCCTTTACTCCGTTCGTGAAGCCGATCCAGGCGCCGAAATCCGGAGTGTACAGGACAACTTGATCCGAGTTAGGGTCATCGAAGTACTTGTTAACTCCCCAAGGCTTAACGGTGTATGTGTTGGTGCCGGACTGTACATGCATGGCCATACTGGTACTGATTAGCTCGATTTGCGGCACTTTGTCTTTGCTTACGAATAAGGTCTGATTGTCCCCGGAATGCATCAATTCGCCGGATTCCAGAAGAAGTCCATTTGGGTAACGATTGTACGGATTCGATTCGTAAGAGTTGAAGAAGGTGCCGTTAATAGCGGCTGCCGCATGTTCTCGCTCCACTATGGCGGAGAATGGCTCGTCATGTCCGATTCCACCCAACGATAAGGCAGGGGCGAGTTCTAATGAAGGATCAGTCAAGTCGATGGAGACAACGTTAACCTTGAACGATTTGCCCAGTGCGGACAATTGAACGGTATCGACGTTAACAGAAGATGAGGATTGAGCGGACGCCGAAGCGGTGTCGCCGAGGAGTATTGCGGCTAGAAGTAAGGTGATGCCACAATGGATTGCTTTCGAGTGGAACATGAGTCGGTCGGTCTCCTTTGCCGGGTTGAATAATCGGATCGTCATCCAGATCATTATACCATTCGAATGAGCAAGACATCTTAAGACGGCGGCAGATTCCTTAGAACAGACATCGATACTTTTGGACCATTCGCGAAAATATCTAAAACTTTTGACGCATACTGGGTCTAATCTTATTGTCGATCAAGGAGGTGACAGAGCAATGCTGAATCAATCCTGGCTACTGCACCCTGCATCTGATCGTTTATTTGAACTCATAGGGGACCGATACAACTTAACAAGCCGCGAAAGAAAAGTGGTCCAAATACTCGCTCTATCCGGATGCAACAATCGAATGATGGCCGAGATGTTGTACGTTTCAGAGAAGACCATTAAGAACCATTTGGCCAATATTCATTTGAAAACGGGCACCAACTCGACACGGGAAATGCTATCGCTTATTTTTCAAGTGGCGTTATATGGTGAACGATACTTTCTGTACGAAGAGACATTCGCCTAGCTAGCTCCAAGTAAGTGTCCCTCACTTTGCGGATATGGAGCCTTTCGCCCCCCATAGGAACAGTCCGACGACCGCCGCTATAACAACGAAAAGAGGCAACCCGAGTATTAGAAAAGATTCCATTTCGCTTCCCCTGCCTTTCCACAATTAATGTTTATCAAACTTACCTTGGACGTACTTGGCATTGAACAGAAACAGCCGCATTAGCAAATAGAGCGACGGTATGAGCAGCAGCAAGCCCAGTATGAACACGACGATCAATGCAATTGCCATAGACTCGTTCGTGAAGTTGTCGTGTATGGTCAAATACGGATACAGAATATACGGAAGATGTGCCGCCCCATACCCGAAGAAAGCAAATGCAAACTGCAGCATGACGAAGACAAAGGCCAGTCCGAGCCGCTTGCGCGTCCAAACCATGTATACGGCGACTAGGAAGCAGAGGAACGAGAGCACGAACATCCAGGAAAGCGAGATCATGTTCTTATAATGCTCATAGTTGTGCCCACGAATCGAGAAAAACACGAGAAGGCTGGCCATAATCGTCGGAATACTCCACGCCAAAGCGTACTTACGGACGATTTCAAAAGCTTGCCGATCGCCTGCCTTATCCGCATAATAGCTCAGAAACATCGCTGAAATGTACAGCACACTCACAAGTGCAAGTGCAACAACCGACCAGGAGTAGGCGCTAGTGAACAGCTTGCCGAACAGAAACTGCACGTTGCCGGCGCCTGTGACTTCAATATACCCACCCTCGGAAATCGTTAATACGGTAGACAACGCAGCTGGAATGAGCAGTCCGCTCGCTCCGTACAGCAGCATGTACGTACGGTTCGTACGTGATCCATACGTGCTGAATGCATAATAGGAGCCGCGGATCGCCAACAGAACGATGGCCACGCTTCCCGGTACGAGTAGAGCAGTGCCGTAATAAAAGGCTGTATCGGGAAAGAACCCGATAAACCCGACGAAGAAGAATACAAGAAACACGTTGGTCACTTCCCACACGGGTGACAAGTAACGTTCAATGATGCTCTGAATCAGATGGCGCTTGCCGGTAAGCGAGCTGTAATAGTTGAAGAATCCGGCGCCGAAGTCGATCGAGGCTACGATCAAGTAGCCGAATAGGAATAGCCAGAGCACTGTAATGCCGAGCACTTCGTAGCTCATCGAGGGTCGTCTCCTTCCAATTCGCGTGCGAGCAACTCATCTTCGGCCCGATTGGTCCGGAACATCCGGGTCAATACGCGAACCGCGGTAATGCCAAGCAAGATATACAAAAGCGAGAACACGAGCAGCATCGTATCGACATGTTCGGATGTAGTCGCGCCTTCGGATGTACGCATCAAGCCTCGCAATATCCAGGGCTGACGTCCTACCTCGGAGAATATCCAGCCGTGTTCAATCGTCAACATGGCGACCGGGGCAGCGATGATAATCAGCCGCAGCAGCCAGCGGCGGTATGGATTACCTTGCTTGCGCCACAAGGCTAGCATGAATAGCGCAATGACTATGGTCATGTA
>NZ_JBFUIX010000158.1:0-7058 GCF_056401635.1 Paenibacillus sp. P4_E11
GATGAGGACAGCGGGGCGATGCAGAATGGCTTGGGCAACACCGAGCCGCTGACGCATGCCGAGCGAATACGTCTTGACCTTATCGTGAATACGGTTTTCCATCTTGACTAGCTTGACGACCTCGTCGATGCGTTCCTTCGTAATGCCGGGAATCATCCGGGCGAAGTGGATCAGGTTCTGATAGCCGGTAAGGAACTTGTACATCTCCGGATTTTCCACGATAGCTCCGATATGCATCATGGCTTGCTCGAAGTTCCGGCCGACATGAATGCCGTTCACGATTACTTCGCCCTCTGTCATCGAGATCAGACCTACTATCATACGGATGGTCGTCGTTTTGCCCGCTCCATTGGGACCGAGAAAGCCGAACACTTCTCCTCGGGGAACATCGAACGTTAGGTGATCCACGATCGTTTTGCTGCCAATACGTTTCGTTACATTACGTAACTGGACTACTATGTCCTGCGACATGAGCTTCCTCCTTATACCAAACAAATTTTCAAGTATTACAATGTTGGGCTGCATCTTAATGAGTAATTCGATCTTTGACTTCAAGATTCCTCCTGAAGACCAATTCTCTCGTTCCCCTGTGGTACAAAATATGGTATTGTAGGGTTGAAATCAAGCTCTGGGTGAGGTCGTGATGGATGATGCCGCAAGCGATTCGAGCATCGAAAAGGGAAACGCTGCAATCTTTAGGTATTATTGCAATCTTTATTGTCATTTTATCCATTTACTTGCAAGCGAATAAGCCGGATTTATGGAAAGTGACGCCTACTTTCCAAGCGGGTAAGCTAACCCTGTATGGGCATGAGGGGAAGTTCGGGATGGTCAAGACGAACAATCCGAACGATGCGTTGTTCCGTTCGAGCAGAGGGGGCCTCTACTTTATGTATTTCTGGGGGCGCGATGCGGATATCACCGGCAAGTACAAGATGACAGCCACGCATAAGGATAGCGGGCAGACGGTGCAGCTGTATGAGTGGCCAGTCACGAAAGGACCGAACGACGCCGGAGCAGTGGCACAGAGCGGGGGAAGGTTCGGGCTAAGTCAGCCGGGCTTATGGAAATTGGATATTACGTTGAACGGGAAGCCGTTCGATAAAGTCATCGTTGACGTGAAGCCATAGCCAGTTAGCAATGGTGAAGCAAAGGGACTTCCTCTTATTCCGAGGGAGTCCCTTCTTTTTGCAACCAATGGGTAAGGAAGAAGAACAGACTGGCAATGAGTGAGCAGCAGGCGGCGAACCTATACATCCAGTGCGGTCCCCAGGCATCGAAGATCCAGCCTCCCACAACACCGCTCACCAGACCAGCAAGACATGACCAGACGACCGCATAGATCGCTTGCCCGGTCGCGCGGAATCGGTCCGGAATAAGCTGCATCATGTAGCGCAGCGCCGTGAACAGGAAGATGCCGAAGGAGAAGCTGTGCAGCAGTTGCAGCAGGATGACCCACTCCGGTTCCGTCACCAGGCTGACGAGTGTGAAGCGCAAAGTGTACACGAGACCTGCAATCATTAACAGCGGGAGCTCCTTGAACTTATGACCGTGTCGGCTGAGCCAGAAGAACACAGGGATCTCGCTCAGTGCGGAGGCAGTCCAGGACCAACCGACTATGGTATCACTGGCGCCCAACTCGCGCAAGTAGAGGGCAAGGAACCCATCATTGAGCCGGTGAGCGATCGACAAGATGAAGATGAGCAGCAGAAACCATAGGAATCGCCGCGACCCGATTACTTGCCCGAAGCCGGTGAACTGCATCTTGCCTGTACTGCTACCCGTCCGATCACGGAGCAGCATAGCGAGCAGCAACGAAAGTGTAATCGTGCCGATACAGATAGTCATTGTGTACTGGATTCCGATCTGCTTCAACAGCATGCCGAACACGAGCGCGGAGAAGGCGAAGCCCAATGAGCCCCAGATACGGAACGAAGCATAGCTCTTTCGCGTGTTCTTGATCGTCAGCATAATCAGGCTGTCATTGAGGGCGTTAAGCGGCGTTTGGAAGAAGTAGAAGAACATCATTAAGGTGTACAGCCAGCCAAGTGTGTCGACCTTCATCAGGATGAGCATCATGATCAGTTGGCCGGTTAGCATCACGATGAGCCATTTCTTAACCGTCTGATACTTGTCGCTCAGCAGCCCCCAGAACAGGTTGGCGAATATTCCGATGAACGGACCTATGGAATAGAGGGCGCCAATCTGGATTTTTGTGTAGCCTTGATGGTCGAAGTATAGCGGGAAGAAGGAAACGGTTAACGCCATCGTTAAGTAAAAGGCGAATGAGAACATTCGCAATACGACTTCGTCACGAGTGGACGGAAGCGATCGCTTGTCTATTTGTTGCATGGGATGTGGTTCAAGGTTGGAGTGGGGCGTTGCCATGTTACATTCATCCTTTGGGTAAGTTCATTCTCGCATCATATTGCGGGT
Organism: Paenibacillus sp. P4_E11; assembly: GCF_056401635.1. NCBI lineage: Bacteria > Bacillati > Bacillota > Bacilli > Caryophanales > Paenibacillaceae > Paenibacillus > Paenibacillus sp. P4_E11. The sequence goes on from NZ_JBFUIX010000158.1 coordinate 2,437, forward strand.
AGTACTCTTGGAAGTCGTGCGAAGCACGTACAACACCACCAAGATTTCGGCAGCCAAACCAAGTGACTGGGAGAGTGCACCAATCATTCCGTTCCACTGCGGGACGGTTACAATACAAGTAATTAAGGTCACAAGGGTTATGATAACATTCGCTGTCTGAGAGAACAGCATGATCTTCGTTTCGCCACGCAGCAGTATAATACCGTTGCAGTAATCGAGCCAAGGATAGATAAGGGCGAACAGCATGAAGATACGCAATGCATGCAAGCTCGCGGTCATTAACCGTTCATTCACACCCATCACATGCTCCATGAACCAAGGTCCAACAGCTGTATAGCCGAGAATGCCGATCAGGAGTGGGGGAATCGCACTTAATAGGAGAGCGAAACGCAACACCACGTCTTTATCTTTACGGTAAAAATTCAGCACGATTTGATGCATGTAGGAAAAAAAACTTTGCACCAGCTGCGCAAGACTGCCAGCTATAGCGAACGAAGCAATGGCAAGCTCGAAATCGACCGTTTTTCCTAGCAACGCGTTAATGGACGGGCCAACGAGAATGACGATTAGCGAAGATAACAGGAGTGGGCGGTAGAATTGAAAGATTTGCTTCGGTTTATCAACCGGATGGTCCTCTTTCTTATGAGGCATCATCCGCGCTACCTTACGACCTTCCCAAGCACTTACCGCGGCTTCGATCACCATGCCGACCAGGAATATAATCGCGCCAACCTCACCGCTAGTAACTCGATTGGTATGAATGAAATAGAGTGAGAGCGCGTACATGGCGGCTAGGCGAATTACCATACCGATGGTCAGCCATTTGGTGCGCATATTGCTGATAATGATCCCATGGTACAAACAGCGAATGCCCGAAAAGATCGAGACGAACATCAGGATGCTGTAAACATCAAGTATGCGGCCGAGCAAATCATGATCCACCCCGAAGGCGTAAAGGAATATCCATCGACCCAGCGGCGTATATGAAATAATTACCCCGCCTACGAACATGGCAAGCAGCATATAGACGGTAACAACGGTCATGGAGCGGAACGATACCCGATCCCGTACTAGGGCGGAGCATGTTTGCCTGAGCAGAACGGCTGGCCTCTCGATTATACCTAGCATGCTCATACCGATCGCATAGCTTGCAATTATCGTTTCTGGATGCGCGGATCGTGCAAGTGTGCTGTTAATAATGACATGCGAAATCGTGACCAGGCTCGCGGACAGGCCGAGGGGGACAAAAAAAGCAAAAAGCTGCCTTAAGGTCAGCTGACTGTTGCCGGATTCGGCTTCGGACATGATAAGGACTCCCTTTAGAGTTTCGCATGATTATACTGCGTTAACCCTGCCTAACTAATAAAGTCTAGTATAAATCCGGATGGCCGATCTGGCAACAAAGCGAAGCTTATGCAACATTTTTTACTTGGCGAGAAGTTGGAGGGCGTGGTACAGTATTCTCGGGTATATAAAGGGGCTAGAGTAGATGACAAACGTGTTTATTTACAATGAAAGGTTAGGCATTGAGCTTCCTTCGCTGGACCAGGAATGGGAACGATACAGGGAGGAAGAACGCGCGGATATTCTAGTTCGGTGGGAAGAAATTCGAGGGACGATTCCGGACCGGATCTTATCCTTGGAACGCATTATTATTCGCAAGCAGCTTCAATTGAATGTGGAAGACGATTTTCCAATATCGTGTCGGTTGAACTATGAGATCGCTGAGCTGGCGAGCTGTATTACCGATTTGCACATCTGGTATCGGGTGAATCAGGAATTGTCCACTCGGGCGCATCATTAATGGGGTGTGCGTTACTTTGTGAGGGATGAGTATGGGGCCCCCGCAAAGTAATAGGAATAAGCGTCAGAGGCGTGCTTCACTTTGTGGGGTAGAGTTGTGGGGTAAAGTTAGGTTTATAGAGGCATTTATACTATAATAGAACCTATAACTTAACGGATTGGTATGGAGGAACAAGGAACGTGATAAGCACTTGGCCTAACTATGCGAAGGTTCCCCGCAACCCGATCGCCCTCATGCATCGAGTATATCGGTATGTGCTCCCGGAGGTTCACACCCAACTTGAAGGCTGGCGCAGTGTGGCGGAACGGATGCCGGATGCGGAACTACGGAAGCAAGCGATCGACAGCATGACGCACAAAAAGTTTCATTGCCAGGGTGGCGCTATATATGCGGTAGCCAACCTATCCATGCGACATGTTCTACTTCCCTTGATCGTAGCCTTCCAGACGATTAGCGATTATCTGGATAATCTGTGTGACCGGAGCACATCGCTCGATCCGGAAGACTTCCGCCGCTTGCACCAGTCGATGCTCGATGCGGTGAACCCGTCAGCGCCCCTGCAAGATTATTATGAGTTCCGCGAGGAGCGTGACGACGGCGGCTACTTGAACGAACTTGTCCGAACTTGTCAATCGTGCGTCTGTTTGTTGCCCGGGTATGCACATGTACAGGAACGCGTTGAATGGCTAGTTGGATTGTACTGTGATCTGCAAGTGTACAAGCACATCCGTAAGGATCTACGTGAAGCCGAATTACTAGCTTGGTGGGAACGCAATCGGGAACGCTACCCGGATCTGCACTGGAACGAATTCGCAGCCGCGACTGGCTCCACGCTAGGCGTCTTTTACTTGTTTCTTGCCGCGACGAATGATCGAATATCGGTCAGCCAAGCGGATGCCATCTTCCAAGCCTATTTCCCTCATGTGTGCGGACTTCATATTTTGCTGGATTACTTAATCGATCAGGAAGAAGATATCGCTGGCGGAGACTTGAACTTTTGCAACTATTATGACGGTCTGGATTCCACGGCTAAGCGCATAGTCTGGATTGTAGAGCGGGCTCGGATGGATATTGAAGGAACGGAGCACTCGTCTTTTCACAGAATGATTATCGAAGGCTTATTGGCTTTGTACTTGTCCGATCCGAAGGTGAATCATCAACCGGAAGTAAGAATGATTTCCAAGCAGTTAATGAAGGGCAGTCCTGTAACTAGGTTGTTCTTCTGGGTGAACAGTRTATGGATTCGTAAGAAAGGTGGAGCTTAGTGATGTCTGTTAAATCAATTGCCGTCCTCACAAGTGGTGGAGACTCCCAAGGGATGAACGCAGCTGTAAGAGCGGTTGTAAGAAGTGCATTGTTCTACGGATTGGATGTATATGCGGTGCAGCGGGGATATGCCGGACTCATCAATGACGATATTCGCCAGATGGACCTGCGGAGTGTGGGCGATATTATACAACGCGGAGGAACGATTCTGCAGACGGCGCGCTGCAAAGAATTCATGACACCGGAAGGTCAGCAGATCGGTGCTGACAATTTGCGGCGACGGGGCATCGACGGGCTTGTCGTCATCGGTGGCGACGGCTCTTATCAGGGTGCGAACAAGCTGAGCAAGCTTGGCATCAAGGCGATGGGATTGCCCGGCACGATCGATAACGATATTCCGTTCACCGACTATACGATAGGGTTCGACACAGCCGTCAGCATTGTCGTAGACGCGATCAACAAGCTTCGGGATACGATGAGTTCGCACGAACGATCCTCCATCGTCGAGGTTATGGGTCGCTACTGCGGGGACATCGCACTATATGCGGGTCTGGCGAGTGGAGCGGAGACGATTCTCGTGCCAGAGGTTCCATTCAGTCTGGACGATGTCGGCAACCGGATGAAGGATAATTTCAACACCGGGAAGCGTCATAGTATTGTCGTTGTAGCTGAAGGTTATGGAAGCGCGCATAGCGTCGCCGACCACATCAAGGACAATCATGGCATCGAACCGCGTGTTACGGTGCTTGGTCATATTCAACGTGGTGGTACGCCGACTCACAACGACCGCGTTCTAGCAAGTCGCCTTGGTGATTTCGCTGTGCGGAAGTTGATTGAAGGCGAATCCGGCAAAGGCTGCGGGGTTATCAAAGGCGAGCTTACATTAACCGACATTGACAAGGTCGTGAATACGAAGAAAGAATTCAACCGAGAATTGTACGAGTTGGCGATCCGACTGTCGCAATAAGGTCGAATCAAGATAGGTTAATAATCAAAAAGGCCGTCCAGGTTGCAGCTCAAGCTGCAAATCTGGACGGCCTTCTTGAACATATAAGAATTTATAAGTTTTTGGGGTTTATCCTTTTTCAACATATGGCTTGGGAGCAAGGAGTTCGGTTATCTTGGCTGGGAAGGAGTAAGAAACGGTAGGTTGGATGGGTTAACTCGTCGATAGAATCGACTAATTCTCGGGAATGAGGGACGTTAAGCTCGAGTTAGTCGATAAAATCGACAAACAGCCTGAATGTTTCAAATTACTGATTCTGATTACAACATAATTGGATGTCCTATGATTACGGGATCGTCTTTGGACATGTATCAGAAGATTTCACTCGGAAAAACCGGACGCGGAGCGTACGGACAAAGGAAACTCCTTGAAGGAAAGCAGAACAAAAAGGGAGTGAGCAGGAGAGTGGAGAAGCGAAGCGTCCGCCTTTGAAACCGATTCCTAACCACGACAACATTTCAATCAAAGGAATCGATTTCAACAGCGGGTGGAACCTCCTGTTCACTCCCTCCCCACACGCCAAACTGAACACAACCACCAAGGACC
>NZ_JBFUIX010000159.1:0-6948 GCF_056401635.1 Paenibacillus sp. P4_E11
TTGCCACACCGGCTCGGTCTGCCCCTGAACAAGCTTGGCTGACAAATTCTCCATCCTGTTCGTCATGATGGTAAGATTCGGTCCTGCATCGCTCACTGTAAAACTTTTCAACCCTTGAACAACCGCAGATTCGCTTTCCAGATGCCATATGATTTCATAGTTATGCTCTTCTTCATCTTGCGGCGTCAGCCTGTCGATCACCAGAAAGCATGGAGAAAGGAGCGGATGGTTTTTCAGAAAGAGTACGCTTCGGCTGTGCGTGACCTTAATCTGTGCCTGAGCACCGTAGCCTTCGTCATAGGCTCCTTGAACAAAATCAAAAGCTTTGGAGGAACGCCATTTCACGTCCGCCGACAACCGGATATCTTCCTCTTCCCACCGGTAAGCTATTCTCCGGTTTTGATCCGTTCGGTCTACACGAACCGTATTGTGTGAGCGGGTAGACAGCACATAGCGCCTCATTTCGGAGTCGTCATATGCGTAATTGCCGCCTTCTGTAAGCAACAGCTTTCCGTAGGCATGAATAAGCAGATTCAGTTTATCCTCGTGCTGATGAGCTTTTCCGAAAGGCCCCGCGTCAAACATGGCCCATACGGCTTGCCGATCCCAGCTGTTGCGCATGACATAATATCCGCTATACGGTAATGGGATGGACGTTTCGATCGGCGGTTTTCCTTCCTGCCCTTCCGTATAGGCCCAAACAAAATCATCCCGGTGCGGATACCGCCGTGTCGCCTCCAGCATGGCAGTAGAAGCCGACACTCTCAGCCAGCGGCCATCGCTCACATCCGGCAGTCTGCCGTCCGGCATCATCAGCTTCACATTGATGGAGCAGGCATTTTCAAGTGCGTCAACTAATTCGGGAGCAATCGGAATCTCATAAACCTCATACAACTGAATGACTTGAAAATAATTATTGAGAACGACCTCATGATAATTCGTACTCAACTCGTACTGGAAACCATCCGGGTAAATTTGTTTTCTTAATTCTTCGATCAGCTTCTCCTGAGCATACTGTCTCCAATTTTCCGCTTCCCTGAATTCGGGACAAAGTACGCCGATGTGGGCCAGACCGTTCATCTCCATCAGCAGCCAGTTGCCTTCCCGGTGCTGGTGGCGAAGCCTTATTGCATGCTCCCACAACGATTTATACCAATCAACCAACACTTCGTCAGTGAAGTGGGGAGAGTGATAACAGGCATGAAGGGCATATGGCCACGCATTACCCATGCGCAGACCGCATTCGATCGTCCGCCACCCGTAAGTCGAATTGCCCGGCGCATTCTCCGGCACAACGACCTGCCGAACCCAACTGGTAAACAGATTAACGAGTCCTTCGGCATATTTCTCAGCTCCTGTTTCCCGGTAACGCTTCGCCAGCACTTCCCATTCCCAATGGCGGTTCAACTGCCAGGTCCATTCCATATATTGATTGAAAGTAGGATTACCGGACCAGTCCACTTTCCCGGAGAATTGATGAGGCGTGCCGCAAGAGACAAGATTTAAGGACAAGATGCGCTCGCCCATTTGTTCCAACGTCTCTCCCGGGGAAAAAAACTGGTTCTGCATTTCATGAGGCGGGATACGGAAATACAGCTCTGGACGCAACGATTTCCGCACATGTTCGGCAAATAACCGGCGCGCCTTTCCGAAATCTTCGTTTTCGGCCGCTTGCTTGATATTTTCAAGACCCGGCAAGCTTGTATTGATCGAACGGGTAAAAAATTCATGATCGCTTACGAGGGGGCCAGTTCGATCTGTTTGATTTTCCATTCTAATCGTTACCTCCATATCAGCCCTTTATTAACGGCTTTCATTCCGCTCTTGAGTGCTTGAGTCTATATTCCCCCGGAGTTATTCCGGTGACCCGTTTGAATGTACGTATGAAATTTTGCGAATTGTTGTATCGAAGCCGATCCGCGATATCCGACACCTTCAAATCGGTTTGTGTCAGCAGCTCCTTTGCTTTCTCGATCCGGTATCCGATGATATATTCGGTAAACGTAACGCCAACCTCTTGCTTGAACAAGCTGCTGAAGTGCGATACCGGCATCATCACCATATCGGCCAGCTGCGGTTGGGACAGATCTTCGTCGTAATGCTCGTGAATATATTCGAGTACCTTCTCCGTAGTCTGCGAATTTCGCTCGCTGCGAAGAAGACGGATATGGGTAACCGCCGTCAATAAAATGTTTGTTTTGAGCCACTGCTTAATATGTTCGATCGTTTTGAATCCGTTCAACGTCTGATAAACGTTGTCTGTAAACAGCTTCGGCCCGCCATTCGGGTCGAGCTCGTATAACGTTCGCTGCGACGCGGCGAGCAGTTGTACGAACGATTGGCGCACTTGGTCGATTTTCACTTCTTCCGCTTTGAGCGCTTCGGCAAAATCGTCGACAGCGGTCTCGATTTGATCAAGATTGCCAAGCTTCAAATTCGTCAGAATGAGCTGTTCCTGCTCCACGGGGTAATAATATACGGCCGCCTCGGGATTGACCCGATCGATAAACAGCACGGTACCGGTTCCTACGATAAGCTGGTACTTGATTGCTTCTACAGCCTCTTTGTAAGAGCGATGTACGTTTTCAATCCCCGTATAGCTGTGGCCGACGCCGATTGTCGCCGTTACGTGCAGCACCCGATCAATTCCCCCCCGGATTTCCTCGGAAATCCGAAAAATATCCGATTGCGCCTGACTCGCTTCGCCATCCCTCGGCCCGTGGTTGATGACGATGGCGATCTGCTCCGACTGCATTCTGACGACCATTCCGTCCGTATGATGGCTGATGATTTCTTTGGCTATATTCATCGCCGCATACAGAAACAAATTTACGTCCTGCTCCGATTGGCCCCGCAAATTATCCAGTTCGACGCATAGCGCTGTATAGTATGGATATGTCGCAGGTACTTGATAATAATCTAGCTTCTCGCCGAACTCCCCCTGCCGGAACGGCTCTGTTAGAAGACGCTGGATAAAGTTGGCTCGCAAGAGCGGCATCGACTGCTGAATCTGGCTTTCGAGCTGGCTGTTTTCCGACTGAAGCGATTCGACGTAATAGCGAATGAGGCCGAATTCGTCCATTTTATGAGGCGACGGCTGATTGAACTTGCCGATGCTGCGAATCGTCTCGACAACGCCCGAGATCACCCGAAACAGGCGCTGCGACAGCAGGATCGCCGCGAAGAGACTGACGAGGATAAGCGCCAGACAAATGACAATCGTCGTTTTTTTAATCGACTGGATATGGATCGTCAGTTCGCTTAGCGGCACAATGGAAACATAACGCCAGTCGTTATAGGAGGATTTGAGCGAATTGACCAGCATTCGCCGGCCGTCGATTTTGAGTTCGCCAAACGATTCCGGCAGGTCGGACTCCATTAAGTCGTGGGTAAACGGATAGTCGAAGAATTCGCGATTTAACAGCGTCTTGTTCCAATCCGAGAAAATATTCCCTGAAGGCGTAATAATAATCATTTCTCCGCTGGTGCCGAGATGCATACTGCGGAACACCTCGAAAAACGCCCGTTCGTTCAAGTTGATGATCAAATAACCGAGCGCCTGATCGGAAGTCACCGGCAAACGGCGGACAAGCGTCACGACATGGGACCCGCCGCGTGGCGTCGAAGCGGTCGTTTTGCGATCAAGCCAGAAATACGGCTGTTTGCTTTCATTAATTCGTTGAAGGAGTTCCGCATCAAGCTTCGACGCTTTGACAATCCCTTCGCTCGGACTGACGGCGAGCTGCTGCTTTTTCATGTACAAGTAGACGGAATCCACATTTTCGATCAGCGTTTCCATGGAATTGAGGATGGTCGTGACGTTCTTGAACAAAGCAATGTCTCCGTATGGATCAGGCGACTTCAAAAAATCCGTTAATGTCGGATTAAACGCTTGCTGCAGAACGATTTTGTCATCGGTGACGAGCAGCTTGTCGATTCGTTCCTGGATTTGCCGCATCGTTTCTTTGTTCGTTTTGCCAATTTCCTGCATCATGCTCGTGCTGGCGATCATGTAGGTGATGACGCCAAGGACAATGACCGGAACAATCGAAAATAAGGAAGCGGCAAGCAGCACTTTCAAGCGCGTCTGTTTCGATGAGTCTCGTTTCCATATGGAGCGAAGCATGCGGTTACCGCCTTTCAACCGAATCTTTCGAATGAATCTATATTCTAATCAATAAAAACCGGAAGATCAATTCCCAAAAGGAACCGATCGTCCGGTGTGAAGCATAGCAACACGGGGGATGATGCCGGAATAAAGCACGTCTTATTTTTTGTTCGCTTTGTACCAATCATTCACTTCTTTGGTCATTTGGCGTCCGCCTTTGTCCAGCCATTCGTTCGCGAACTTGTCGAAGTCTTCGATCGGGCGCTTGCCCATGACGACATTGACGAAAAACTCGTCTCGCAGCTTGCCAAGATCGGCGCCTTTTTCACGCTGTGTTGGCGCAAGGAACCCGGCCGCCGGATTTCTCACGCCTTGTTTCGCGACATAATCGTACATATCGCGCTGTTGCTTCTGTACATCTTCCGGAGCCGTTGACATGACGTTCAAATAAGGATCGAATTTGTTATGTGAGATCAGATTGACGACGCCGTCGGCCTTCAGCTTGTCGTTATTGGGCTTCAGTGTCCCGTCGGCATTTTTGGTATAATAGGCGCCTTCGATGCCGTATTTCTTGAAAAGAGCGCCTTCATCGCTTGCTTGCCAATCGAGAAATTCGATAATACGCTTGACCTTTTCTTTGTCGTTCCCCAGCTTCGCCGGAATCGCCTGCAGACCGTAAAAACCGATCGTTTCGGATACGCCGGATTTACCAGTCGGTCCAACCGTATGATTGATCATGACAAATTTTGCGTTCGGGTTCGTTTTGGCAAGCGCTTCGACGAATCTAGGGTAATCACTTATATTCCCGATGTAAATGCCCGCATTACCGTTATTGACTTTATCCCATACTTGCGTAGTTTTCAACACGGCAAAGTCTTTGTCGATGGCGCCCTCCTTGTAAAGATCGCGCAGATAAGCGAGTCCTGGCTTACGTCCCGGGGTGATCACGCTGTTCATCAAGGTACCGTCTTCCATGACTCGCCAGCCATTGCCGATATCGAACGCATTCCAAATGATGTCGAGGAACGCCAGGTTTTCGCCAACGGCGAAGCCGAACGTATCCGCCTTACCGTTTTTGTCAGGATCGTTCTTCGTAAATGCGACCGCCGTTTTATACAGCTCGTCCGTCGTTTTCGGAACAGGCAAGCCCAAATTATCGAGCCAATCCTTGCGAATCATTACTGTCAGGTTGGTTGTCGGCCGAGTTCTCGGGATTCCGTAAATTTTGCCGTTGATTTTCACGTTGTCCCAAATCCCTTGGGGTGTTTTCATGATGTTCGGCGCAGCCTTAATGTAATCATCGAGCGCAAGAAAAGCGCCTTGGTCTACGTAATTGCTGAAGTCCGCCGAAGGAAACGATTCCCATACCATGAAATCCGCCATATCACCTGAGGCGACAGCCAGCTTCACTTTTTCCTCCGAGCTATTGTTTGGAATAGCCAGCGGCTCGTAATCGATTTTGAATTTGTCTTCGATGAATTTCCAAGCTTCCGTTTTTTGCGGCGGATCTCCGTACAGCGGGAACATCGAACTGATTTTGATCCGTTTTTTTTCCGCCGTCGTTGCGCTGTCTGCAGGCTTGTCGGAACCCGCTGGTTCTTTCTTTGCACAGCCGATTGCCCCCCCCAGCATAGTTACTGCTAGGACAAGCGACAGGGACGTGCGCCATTTGCTTTTGTTGTTCATGTTTCTGACCTCCTGATATGAATTTTATTATATATGGTGAAGAGAACCCGGAAAACAGGTCCTCCGAACCCCCGGGTGGATCAGCCTTTGACTGAACCGAGCAGTACGCCTTTCGCAAAATGTTTCTGCAGAAACGGATAGACGAGCAGAATCGGTACCGTCGCGACGATGGTCGCGGCCATCTTGATCGTTTGCGGCAGCACTTGCGAGCTTGCTTCAAGAGAAGCATTCTGGAATTGCTCGACGGAACCTTCAATGATCATTTGCCGCAGCAGTACCTGAATCGGCCATAAATCGGACTTATTGATATACATGACGGCCGAGAAAAAGCTATTCCAATGGCCAACCGCGTAAAACAGCGTGAATGTGGCGAGAGCCGGCATCGATAGCGGCAGCACGATGCGGAACAGGACGCCGAAGTTGCGGCAGCMGTCGATGCGGGCCGCTTCTTCGAGCTCTTCGGGAATGCTATTGAAAAAGTTTTTCATAATAATCAGATTAAATGCGCTGATGGCGCCGGGTAAAATAACCGACCAGACCGTATTGAGCAGATGCATGTTTTTGACCACCAGGTAGGTGGGGATAAGTCCGCCGCTGAATAGCATCGTCACAACGACGAGAAACAGGATCGTGTTGCGGCCGCCCAGTCTTTTTTTGGCAAGCGGGTAGGCCATCAGGGAAGTGAGAACGAGATTGACGAACGTGCCCGTTACCGTAATCACAATACTCATCCACAAAGAGCGGACAAAATGCGTGTTGGAAAAGATCGTATCGTAAGCGTCCCAAGTTACTTTATCAGGCCACAAGATGAGTCCGCCGCGAAGGACTTGCTCCATCGGCGCAAGCGATGTGGCCAGGACGTATATGAACGGAAACAGCATAACGAGCGAGAAAAAGACAAGAATGCAAATATTGGAAATATCAAAAAGTCTGCTGCCGAACGACGGTTTATAGTGCAAATCGGTTCCTCCTATCTGATTCCGGACATCTGTGTTACGAAGCCCTGCGAGTTAGTAAACGCCTTCTTCTCCGAATTTTTTGGTCAGCCAATTGGCAGTAACGATCAGCACCATGCCGACGGCAGATTTGAACAAGCCGATCGCGGTCGTATAGCTGAACTTGCCTCCGATAAGCCCCTCCCGGTACACATATGT
>NZ_JBFUIX010000160.1:0-6871 GCF_056401635.1 Paenibacillus sp. P4_E11
ACCAAGCCCTGACGCGAGAAATTCTTGCAAACCGCGATATTCAACATTTTATTGTTGCGGGAAGGAATACTGGTTTTTCCCCTTACGATGTAGCCCTTAAACTTAGGCAGATCAGAGAAGAATATCCGCTAATCGAATCCGTCTATGTCGTACGCGATCCGGAGCATATGGGCGATGTGGTGCTCGAAAACTCCATTTTGAAAATGAATCTTTTCAGCGACCGGTCTTTCCTGGAAGGACTGCAGCAGGACAATCATCCCTATAACTGGTCAGGCGTACGAGAGTTTGCCGAAATGCCCGATCATCCGGTCAAGGTCATTTCTTTGGCAAGAAAGTTCAATTTATCGCCGTCCGGTTTTATGGTTGTGAATGTTAATGTGGAGCGGCTGCAATCGCTGATCGAGGAGATGTCCGGCTCGCCCCTTAATTATGTGAGCTTATTCGACGCTCAAGGCAAAAAAATAATTGCGGCCGGTCTGGACCCGAAGGATGATTCTCCCCGGGATGATTTGACCCGCCTGACTTCGCGATACACTTCCTTTGAAATTCGCGGCGGATTTAAGTATATCGGGCTGCTTGGCTCCATATCGGCCTTCACCTATGGGGCTATAATGATCGGGCTAATATCCGTGGTTTTCGGAATTGTCTGGATTGTATTCATCAGTCGCAGGAATTACAAGCCAATGGAAAGAATATTGGATCGGCTGCATGCCATCAAAAAGCCCCGGGAAGGCATTCAAACAAACCTTGACGAATTCAAAACGATCGAATCAGCCATTGTCACGATGACAGAGGAAACGAGCAGATTTGAAAAGCAGGTGGAAGAAAGTTTGCTTTATACGCGGCATGCGATCTTTCTTGACCTTCTGGCCGGTAAGCAACCGATATTGACGGAACAATTGGGAGAGTTTCGTGAAGGTACCGTACCGGACTTCGGACGGAAAACAACGGCGGTTGCGGTAGCGGAGATCGACGGCTACGCGGCATTTCGTTCGCGTTTTTCTGTCGAGGACCAAAATCTGTTCAAATTCGTTGTGGAGAAAAGTCTTGGCGAGCTTGCAGAGGATCATGCGGTCTCCATCTGGATGGAGTGGATTGACGATCATCGCCTGGCGATGATTTTACAAGCTTCCGAGTCAGGGAGCAGCCGGTTTGCCCGACTGTGCGAGCTGGCTGGAAAATGGATGAAAACAAGGCTGCCGTTTACGGCCACCTTTGGCATGGGCGCCGATGTAGAAAATATTTATCAGGTTTCTCTTTCTTATGAATCCGCACTTTATTGCCTCAAATTCAAAGCATCCTTGGGCAAAGACCGGGTCATTGCATCACATGATATGGATCGCATCTCACAAGGGGAAATGTTCAATTTTAACCATGTGCTGGTTGTCCAGTCGTTTGTGCAATCGTTTAAGAGGGGGGAAGCGGAGTGGGCCGTCAAGTGCCGGACACTCTTTGACGAAATTGGCAACAGCGTGTTTACGAAGGACGATTTGAACAACCTGATCAATTACACCGTATTCTACATTCGCCGCGTCATGATGGACCTATCCGCAGAATGGTTAAAGAAATGGGAGCAGGAGGTTATGCCGAACGTACTCGATATAATGGATTCGGCCGAAACGCTTGAAGAGGTTGCGTCCGGTTTCATTCATTTGCTTAGCGATCTGTGGAATCATATGGAATTGGACCGTACGCGAAAAAACAACTATAGCTTGTTGATAGAAATCAGGCGGTTTATCGAACTTCAATATGGGAACCCCGATCTCTCACTCATTTATTTAAACGATAAATTCGGGATTAGCGGAAAGTATTTGAGCCAGTTGTTTAAAGAGGAATTTGGCGAAGGCTTTATAGATTTTCTGGTTCGGATCAGAATGGAGAATGCCAGAAAGCTTTTGCATGAAAGTAACGCTTCCATTCAAGAAATCGCCAACAAGGTAGGGTATACCACTTCCATTGCTTTTATCCGGACTTTCAAAAAAACGTTCGGATCGACTCCCGGGGATTATCGAAAGAGCGCCGCCATTTAACGTGAAGGGAGCTTAGATCGTATGAGTATGATGCGTTTGCCAACCAACTATTATCAGCAGTTCGATGCCGACTTCGATCGGGACGTACCTGGCGAAGGCTTCGGCGGCTGGAAGAAAGCGAACTTAACCCTCAACCCCGAACGCACGGCCGTCATCGTCATGCACGCATGGAACTGCGGGACACAGGAGCAGTTTCCTGGCTRGCACCGAGGGGTCGAATATTTGCTGCGTTCTTACGACATTTGCGAGAAGGTATTTCCGGAGCTGCTGACGGCAGTTCGCAGCAGTCCGCTTAAGCTCATCCACGTCGTGTCGAGCGGAGATTACAGCTCTCACTACCCGGGGTATCGGCTTGTCAAAGAGCTGGCTGGTGCTACGCCTGGTATGGAGCGCGCGGAAGCGGACGAAGTGCTCAAGGAACTGAGCGCTTTCCGTGCGGCCAACGTATTCCCGGGCGCTCACAATCAACCCGATATTACCAGAGGGAGAACGATGATGAAGTTTGCACGGGAAGCCGAACCGGTCGGCAACGAGCTGATCGCGGAAACGTCCCATGAGCTTTTCCGCCTGTGCCAGCACTTCGGCATCAATCACCTTATTTACACCGGCTTTACGATCAACGGCTGCCTATGGACTTCTCCCGGGGGGATGTACGACATGATCCGGCACGGCGTCATGTGTTCGGCCATTCGGCAGGCGGTAACGGCCATAGAAAACAAAGAAACGGCCAGAGAGGAACGTGCCAAAGAAATCGCGCTATGGCAAGTAGCGCTGTTATATGGCTTTGTTTACGATTCCGACGACTTCATAACCTCCTTGCGTGATTCTGGCCATCCGGTATGAAGATCAAATTCAAGGGAGGAGAAGTCATGAACCGATTGTTCAAAATTTCTATTGCAAGCGTTTTCATTTTACTTTTATTCGTTCCCCAATCGATTTTTGCTGCCAATGAAAATTTGGACCTTTTACGGCGTTTCGATCAAAAATTAAATAATGGCCTAGGCGGTACGGTGTATTCCGAGGGAGAGAACCTTGCCTATACGGAAGGCTATCAACTCAATAACTATCTTCTTGCCTATAACAAGTCGGGGGATACTTATTGGCTGGACAAGTTCATATCCCATTTAGATGCGGTTCAGGGAAAGGCGCAGAATCTGGACGGGGACGGGAAATTGGGCTGGAATTCCCTCATTGGAGAGTCTCAACCTGATGGGGAATGACAGCTATTTTACGCTAGGTCCAGACTACAATGCAGGTGAGCTCGTGACTAACGGCTCGATGGAAGCGATAGGAACGGTCAATACCCCAGACAACTGGTTTTGCGGGGTAAAAAATGACGACGGAAGCGAAGCTGCCTGCGACGTTCCGACAAGCAGCAAAGTGACCCGCACGACCGAACCTGATTCATTCCACTCCGGAAGCGCTGCCTTGAAGCTGGAATCCTATAACGGCATCAATATGATGGCGACACAGACATTGCCGGCATTGGAGCTCAAAAAAAACTATTATCTTTCCTTCTACGGCAAAACATCCGATATAAAAGATTCCGCCTTCGTAGAAGTGTACGATGCGACGGCGAACAAAACGATCGTAACGAGCCCACCTGTTTTTGATTCGAATTGGAAGCGGTACAACGTGGCTTTCGGTATTACGGACATCACCCACCAGTATAAATTGCGCTATTACTTCAACGCTCCGCAAAGTTCGTCCATAACCGCCTTTCTGGATGATGTGAGTGTGAAGCAGCTTCGATATGAGGCACCGCTTTACGGAAGCGACAGAGCGGTGAACGGAGGGTTCGAAACGGCTGACGCTGCGGATGCGACGCTGCCCGACGGATGGGCCCGATGGAATACGGTAAACAATACGACTGTTTATCGATCGACCTATATGCCGGATGTATACGACGGTACGTCGAGTCTGGTCATCACAGACCGGAATAATTCCTGGCAAGTGCTTGAACAGCCAATCAGTTACATTCCCGGAATGCGGTATACGGTTTCCTTCAATGCCAGAACGAATAACGTCAGCGGTACGAATGCTGTAGGCAGGGTGGAAGTGTACAATTTTACAGATTTGCAGTTTTTGAATCCAAACGGGGCTGCCGCTTTTACGTTTTCCTCTACAGATTGGAACAACTATTCGTTTGATTTCATCGCTCCCGATATACCGGGCAGAACGGTCAAGCTGCGGCTAATGCAGCAATCGTATACGCTTCACGGCGGTAGAATTTATTACGATAACATTCGTATTCAGCCGTCGCCGGTTACGCGCGGGGAGCAAAACTTCCTTGTCAATTCCAGCTTTGAACAAGCCGATTCACCTGCCAACGGACTGCTGCCTTACGGTTGGTCAAGATGGAACGGCGCGACGGAGCTTTCCATCTATCGTTCGGGCACTTCAGGCGACTACAGCACGGGGGCTTACGGCGTTGTCGTAAAAAATGACGATCCCGGCAAATGGAAGGTGCTCGAACAACAAGTCGACTATATTCCCGGCAACGTGTATATCTTGTCGGCGCGAGCTAAAACGAATGTCGCGACCAATGGAGCTAAAGTCGAAATCTATGATTATACGGATTCCAAAGTGCTTAAATCCCAAACGACGACCAGCACGGCTTGGACGACGATCTCGACGGACCCGTTCGCGATGCCGGCGATTGCGGGCCATAACGTGAGGGTTAGACTGTACTACCAATCGTTAGCAGGCGGGCCTTCTCAAGCTTCGTTTGACAATGTGGAGCTGAAATTAGGCGGCAGTTATTTGGACGCCATCGTCAATGGCACAGCGGAATTGGCCGCTGCCGGCGATGCGACGCTGCCATATTTGTGGACAAGGGGCAATACGACCACGTCAGGAAAAGCATACCGATCCAATGCGAATACACAGTCTACTTCAGGGTCGTACGGATTTGTGATCGGATCGGACGGCAATACGCAACATGAGCAGATGTTGAAGCAACAAATATACCTTGTACCAGGCGCCAAATATATGCTGACGTTCCAGGGGCGGATGAATTCTACCATGGCCAATGGTGTCGTCGAGATCTATGACGAAACGACATCGGCCGTAGTCGGCCAATCGACGATTTCGGGCAATGTTTGGAAAAACTATCGCTTAAGCTTTACAGCGCCTTCGGCCGCAGGCGACAAAATATACGTGCGCCTAAAGCTGCCAAGCTATAACGACAGTAGCTGGGAAGCGTATGTTGACGATTTGACGATTACGCCTCATTTTACAAGAAATATAGGAGGGTGGCAGCTCCATTCGCTTACACCGGATATGGCTTACGCGGACCTTAACCCAGACATTACGTTCGATGCCTCTCCGTATTTGGTCATAAACAGCAACGGGACGACGCAAGGATACGTGGAATATCGGGTAGAAGGGTATGATCCTGGTGCTCCATATATATTGAAGTTTTTGGGGAAAACGAACAAGGCGGATGCTTTCGGGAAAGTCATCGTATACAACGAGACTGCGCAGCAGGAAATAGCAAGCGCCGAATTCAATAATACGAGTTGGACAGGATTCGATCCGGCTAATCCATTGACGCTTTATCATAATCTTTCGTTCGGCGCTCCGGCCAACGGGACTGACGTGATTACCGTAAAGCTTGGGTTAAAAAGCTATTCGGACGCGACTTGGAAAGCCTATTTTGACAGCGTTAAGTTTGCCAGAAATGCTGAATATCAAATCCATGACACCATGTTGGGTAATGCGGCGATGGGCTTTGTAAAAACGGTAAACAAGGATCCCRGACTTGCGGCGTATGCGGCAAAAGCGAATACCTACCGGGCTTATGTCGTGGCAAACGTCTACGAGAAATGGCAGCCTTACTATGTGGAGCTATCGCCAACGGAAGCTGCGTATAAGTCACCGGCCAATGCGGGCACCGCGCTCTTGCAAGATATGAGCCTGCCTAAAAACCAGTATGAGAATATGGCTGTCGTCATCCTAAGTCTCGCGGATACGGAGAGCGATCCCGTCAAAAAGCAAACCTATCTCGATCAGGCCGTCAAGATCATGACCACTGTGAAAAATCATCTCGAAATTAGGGACGGCAATCCTGGCGATCACAAATATTTGTATTGGAAATATTGGGACAGCCTGACGGCGGACGATGCGAAGCGCCCCTATGCCACAGCGGTCCCTTATGCCGAGGATACAAGCCATGCTAACATTACCGTCGATGCCATCCTGCAATTTTACAATCGAGGCCTCGTTTTTGACGACAGCTACCCGCGCAAGCTGGTCAATAACTTCAAAGATAAAATATGGAACGGATCGCACAGCGTCCCGCTGCTCAATTATTCGATGTGGGGCGAAAATATAACGAATCCGTCCACAAATTGGTCGACGTATACGCCGGTGATGTTCGGTTGGGGGAATTTGGTCCAGTTCGACAGCAGTTACGATATTTACCGGGTCGGGGAAGAAATTTGGAAAACGAATCCGTACGTTCGTTATTACACGTTAGGTCCGCTTATCGCCTGGGGGAAACAAAATTTGGTGAACAACGGGATGGAAACCGTTAATCCGGACGACACGAGCCTGCCGGTTGGCTGGGAGGCCGATCCTGGAACGGTAGCCGGCAGCGTCTACAGAGATTTGTCCCAAGCGTATGCCGGCGATGCAGGACTGACCCTGAAAACCGACGGGACCACGCCTATTTATGCCCAACAGCAATTTACCTATGTGCCTAATTCCGACTATGTCTTGTCCTTCTACGGAAAGGCGGAAGATCCGGGAGCCGGGAAGGCGAACGGCTACGTGGATATTTTCGACAAAACGGCCAATACCGTCGTTGCAAGCACCTATTTTACGGATACGGGCTGGAC